>JBBRPU010000267.1:0-5084 GCA_038227545.1 Candidatus Acidiferrales bacterium | reverse complement strand
TTGACAATACCGGGCGCGGCATTCGTGGGCGCGGCGGTGTTTCATGGAATGCAGCTGTGGCTAAAGTAGGGTTGTTGAGGAAACTCCGAGTCGAGCATGGCTGAAAACAAGGCGCCGTTCACGAGTGTGGAGGAAGCGGTCGAAGAAATTCGGCAGGGGCGCATGATTGTGCTCGTGGACGATGAAGATCGCGAGAATGAAGGCGATCTGACGATGGCGGCGGAAAAAATTTCGCCGGAAGCCATCAACTTCATGGCGAAGTACGGGCGCGGGTTGATTTGCCTGACGCTGACGGAGCAGCGCTGCGACGAATTGCATTTGCCACTGATGTCGCCGATCAATACTTCGGTGCATGGCACGGCGTTTTGCGAAGCGATTGATGCGCGGCTGGGCGTGAGTACGGGGATTAGCGCGTCGGATCGCGCGATTACGATTCTTACGGCGATAGATGCAAAGACGCGGCCTCAGGACTTGGCGCGGCCGGGGCATATGTTTCCCTTGCGCGCGCGCAACGGCGGAGTGCTGGTGCGCGCGGGCCAGACGGAAGCCTCAGTGGATTTGTCGCGCATCGCGGGGCTGAATGCCTCGGGCGTGATCTGCGAAATCATGAATGAAGACGGCACGATGGCGCGGGTGCCGCAGCTGATCGAGTTTTGCCAGCAGCACGACATCAAGATGCTGACGGTGGCGGACCTGATTCGCTATCGCATGCAGCATGAGAGGTATGTGCGGCGTGTTGGGGAAGCGGTGCTGCCAACGGGGTACGGCGATTTTCGGATGATTGCGTACGCCAGCGACGTGGACCACGACCAGCATATTGCGCTGGTGCGAGGGGAACTCGATGGTGCGGAGCCGGCGCTGGTGCGGGTGCACTCCCATTGTTTGACCGGGGATGTTTTTGGTTCAACGGCGTGCGATTGCGCAGAGCTGGTGGCGCGCTCGCTGGCGGCAATTGCCAAGGAAGGCCGCGGCGTGTTTTTGTACCTGCATCACACCGGACGGGGATTTTCGGTGGAGACTGCGGAAGAGCCGGGAGCGCTGCCGCAGATACATTTTCATTCGCGAGGGCAACTGGATCGCGAACCGGCGCGCATGCGCATGGTGCAGCATGAAAGCGGCATTGGGGCGCAAATTTTGATTGACCTGGGATTGAAAGATATTCGGGTGTTGACGAACCATCCCAAAAAAGTGGTGGCACTGGAAGGTTACGGAATACGGATTGCCGACCAGGTGCCATTGCGTGTAGATGCTGGTAGCGGCGAACGTCGTACTACGCACCAGACTCTGTAGTTGATTCCCTGCTTTCGGGATCCCACGAAAATATTACGGCTCTTCGGTTTCGGCTGGCTGTGAGGCTGTGGCTGCCTGGGAAGGCTGAGAGTTCGGCACGGCTGTAGATTTGGTGGGCGGCCGTGGCTTCTGCTTGGTGCATCCGGCACAGCTGGCGGGCCTGGCCCCATTTGCGGGGGCGGGGCGATTTACTGTTACATATTTCCGCATTTTTTCCAGGCGCTTCGGACCGATACCGCGGATGGCCAGCAGATCGTTGACGCTCTTGAACGCGCCGTAGGATTTGCGCATCTGGAGGATTTTCTCGGCGGTGGCGGGGCCGATGCCGGGGACCAACTGTAGCTGGGCAGAGTTGGCGGTGTTGAGGTTGACGGGTTGGGTGGGAGGCTTTTTCTTGGCTGCGACGTGCTGCACGAGAAAGAGGCACGAGAGCGCGAATAAGGCAGTTCGGCGTGGCAACATGAAATAGATACTAATTGATTATATTACTTTAATCAATATGTTAGGTAGTTTGGCAAGATAAGGCGGAGCCGACGCGTACTTGGTGCCGGAGTTTGGCGATTGGTAGAGAGATTCCTCCACTACGCGAGCCGACAACTTCGCGGAGCGAAGTTGAAAGCAAAAGCATCGGCTCGCTCCGGTCGGAATGACATTGGTTCTTAGGTTAGCTGCTGGCCTTGGGCGTCGTAGATTTCTAGATCGCCGAAGAGGCGGGCTTGCGATTCGATTTGGGTGCGATCGCCGACGACGACGATTTGTATGTTGGCGGAGTCGAAGTACTGGCGTGCAGTATTGAGCAAGTCTTCGGGAGTGAGCGCACGAACTTTCTGGCGGTAGGTTTCGAGATAGTCGTCGGGGAGCTCATTAAGAGCGACGGTGGCGAGCTGGCTGAGCAGTCCCTCTTGCGTGGCCAGGCCCATGGAGAAAACGCCGCTGAGATAATTCTGCGCATCGGCTAGTTCGGCGACGGGAACCGGAAGAGAACGCAGCTTGTCCATTTCGTAGAACATTTCCGTGATGGAAGCGGCTACGACTTCGTTGCGGACGGCGGCCGATACGGAAAAATATCCGTGCTGGCGCAAGGGGTGCACGCCGCTGCGGGGGCTGTAGGTGTAGCCTTTGTCCTCGCGGATATTCATCACCAGGCGCGAATTGAACGCGCCGCCATAGAGGCTGTTGGTGAGGCCGAGCTTGACCCAGTCGGCATGCTTGCGGGTTATAGACGGGCACCCGGCAACGATCTGCGTCTGGACGGCGCCAGGAACGTGCACTAGGTAGACGCGGCGGCCGTGGGGATTTGGCGGAGCTGGGGCGGTTTTTGCTTCGGGTTTCTTTCCGGTCCACGCGCCAAAAACTTTTTCGATGGTTTTGAGCATGGCCTGCGAATCGAAATCGCCGACCATGAGCAGCAGCGCATTCTGCGGGGTGTAGAAGTCGCGGTAGACGTCCAGCAGGTTTTCACGCGTGTAGGCGGCAACCTGGGCCTCGGAAGCGGAAACCTGGCCGTACGGATGAGCGCCGAATAAAACTTTGCGCAGGCGTTCGCCAGCGAGAAATCCCGGCGAGGTGCGCTCCAGCTTGATTTCTTCGAGTTTCTGCCGGCGTTCGCGTTCGAATTCCGGCGCAGGAAAATTAGCGTCGCGCGCCAGCTCATTGACCATGCCGAGCAGCAGCTCGGAAAATTCCGAGAGGCCGGCGAAAGCTATCGCGCTGGTATCCTGGCCGGCGCTGGACGATAAATCCGCGCCAATGCGCCGCAGGTCTTCTTCGATCTGGCGGCTGGTGCGATTGGCGGTGCCGGTACGCAAGACGGTGGCGGTCATATCCGCGAGAACGGGGCCGCGGTCGAGGGCGGCGGCATTGCCGGAGCGAAAGAAGAGTTCACCGTGAAACTTGGGAATGGAGTGCGCTTCCGCAAGGATCACTTCCAGTCCGTTGGCGAGGCGGGTCTTGGTTTGCGTGGGCCAGGTAACGGGGCGTTCGGCGGAAAGTTCGGGGATACCGACGGCGAGTTTTTCTTCCAGTGGGGCGGGACTAGTGGTCATCAGGCAGCTTCCTTGGAGGTGAGGTTGGCGGGGGTGCGAAATACGATGGCCCGCTGGTCGTTGCGCAGGTATTTTTTAGCGGCGGCCAGAACCTCTTCGCGAGTTACAGCGAGGAAGCCGTCGAGAATGGTGTTGACGAGTTGCGGTTCTCCATCGAATAAGGTGAAGCACGCGAGCAGATGCATGAGGCCGTAGCGCGGCATGTAGCCGCCGCGGCCGCCTTCGAGCGTGGAGTAGTAGTCGGAGCGCCATTTCACTTTGAGCTGTTGGAGTTCATCTTCACTGATGCCGTTTTCCTGAACTTCGCGGATGACGGCATCGAAAGCGGCCAGCGTGGCGGCACTGGAAAACTCCGGCTTGTGCATGATGCGGGTGACCATCTGCGTGGGACCGTTGTAGCCGAAGATGTCATCAATACCGCCGTCGGCTTCCACGGCGATTTGTTTTTCGAGGACCAGTTCGCGGTGGAGGCGACCAGCGCGGCCGCCGTGCAGGGCCATATCCAGCATGGTCATGGCGCACCAATCGCGCGTGCGGCGCGGCGGAACGGGATAGCCGATGGCCATGGCCGGCAGCGTACCGAATTTTTCTTCCACATCGCCGCGGCGCTCTTCTTTTTGCTCCGGTTCGGCGGGATTGGCGAACGGCGGTGGCGGGCCCGCGGGAATATCGGCGAAATATTTTTTGGCGAGCGCCACACCTTCGCCGGGCTTTACATCGCCGAGGATAAGCAGCACGGCGTTATTGGGGACGTAGTAGGTTTTGAAAAAAGATTGCACGTCCACGAGGCTGGCGGCATCCAGATCGGCGAAGTCTCCGTAAAAATTGTGGGAGTTGGCCCAGTTGCGGAAAGCGACGGGTGGCAAATCCAGCCACGGAAAGCCGCCGTAGGGCTGATTCATCACATTGACGCGGACTTCTTCCTTGACGACATCGCGTTGGTTGCGCAGATTTTCGTCGTCCACTTTCAGGGCGCGCATGCGGTCAGCTTCCAGCCAGAGCACGCGTTCAAGCGCGTTGGAAGGCACGGCCTCGTAATAGTTAGTGACGTCGTAATGTGTGGAGCCATTGAGCAGGCCGCCGCTAGAATTGATGAGCTTGATGTGCTGCATCTTGGGCGCGTTGGCGGAGCCTTGAAACATCATGTGTTCGAAGAGATGAGCGAAACCGCTGCGCCCCTGGGGCTCCAGGCGGAATCCGATTTTGTAGTAGACGCCGACGGTGACGACGGGGGCGGCGGAATCTGGAGCGATGACCACTTTCAAGCCGTTGGGCAAGGTAGCGTTTTCAATGACGATGTGAGGCTGCTTCAATCTTTTCCCCCTGAGAAACTTGCGCTGCCGCACGCTGGCCGGCTTTTGGAATTTTCATTCCATCCTGAGCGCATACCGGAAGGCTCGGACGACAGAACCAAGGTGGCCAAGTCGTTCAATGCGGTGTACGCGCCTAAAAATTCGCGCGGCAGACGCCGCATCGCCGCCGTGTGCGTGGCGACTACTCCAAAATCTCCACGAGCCAAGGGGCCGGTCCATGCGGCGCTGGGACCGAGTCGTTCAAAGTTGTCGAGCACCTGGCGCGTCAACTGCAAGAGCGCGCGTACGGCTTCACCGCGCTTCATACCCGCCAGCATGAGCAGCTGCACGGAAGCTTCCTCGATGGCGAGAACATGGCCGGCGGCAAAAGCAGCGGCGGCGTGATACAGCGGCTTACTGCTGCCGGCGATCTGAACCGGCAAACCGCCGAGGGCGC
>JBBRPU010000266.1:0-5121 GCA_038227545.1 Candidatus Acidiferrales bacterium | reverse complement strand
GGCGGCAAAACTTTATTGATGGACGGCGGCGGCGCTTTCGGCGGCTTCCCCGGACACGAGCAGGCGCGGGGCAGCGATCCAGGCGAGGAAGCGGTATCTCCCTATCTCTGGTCGCGCGGATTCAAGCGCATTGATGTCGTTGCGCTGACGCACGCGCATCAGGATCACCTGGGCGGCCTGAACGCCATACTGGAAAATTTTCACGTCGGCAGATTATGGATTGGCCGAGAGGTTCACAGCGCAGCGCTCGCCAAACTGGAAACGGTGGCGCGAGACAAACACATTCCCATCGAATACGAGGCGCGCGGAACTTCGTTTGCCATGGACGGAGTCGCGGGAGAATTTCTGTGGCCCGAAATGTCAGAAGCGAATACCGCGACCACGGCGAAGAACAATGATTCGCTGGTCCTGCGATTGAAATATGGTGAACGTACACTGCTGCTGCCAGGCGACGCCGAGAAGCAGGTTGAGAACACTCTGGTGGCGGAAGATTCCGCCGGCGAACTACACGCCGATGTTCTGAAAGTTGGCCACCACGGGAGCAAGAATTCGACGACCGAAGAATTCTTACGCGCGGTCAACCCGAAAATCGCGATCATCTCGGCAGGCGAAGACAACCCGTATGGCCACCCCGCGCCCGACTTGCTCGCCAGGCTGGAAGCGAGCGGCGCGCGCATATTGCGGACCGATCGCGACGGAGCGATCCACATTCTAACCGACGGAAAAGACATCGAAATATCGTGCTTCGTACAGTGCATCAAAATGCCAGTTCAACTCCCCGAATAGCCAGAATATCCCGCTCATTATCATTGCTTACAGCGCTAGCACGAAACTGAATTCAGATATCATCCTCATGATCTCACTCACAGCGCGAACACGAAACTGGATGTCATTCCGAACCCGCCGCCTTTCCAGGCGGGCCTGCCTGCCGTAGGCAGGTGAGGAACCTGCTGTCGATTACCGACGATTTCAAAAACTGCGGAAGCGCCAGATTAAAACCAGCACAATCAGCAACAACAAGTACCCCACCGCCGCCTGCCACTCATGATTTTTTCTATACTGCGCCGAAGAAAATGCCCCTCCGCTGCCGCCGACACCGCCAAGGCGCGCGGGTATCAGCCTGGGAAAAAATAAGGGCACTGCTGTCGCGTAACGGTCAAATTCCTCGCGGTGCCGCGGTCGCAGCTCGTTCTCTTCCTTCTTCATCACAATGGAATAAAAAACCGCAAAATATAAAACCAGTATCGTCGCCGAAATCCACGAGCGCGAGGCAACGGCTGCTCCCAAAGCAAGAATAGCGCTGCCAAAATAAAGCGGATTGCGAGTGTAAGCGTAGGGCCCAGTGACGGTAAGGATTTCCTGTTTATGGAGATAGCCCGCAGCCCACGCGCGCACCGCCAAACCACTGACGCCGATGAGCGCACCACACAAAATGCCGCGCGGAGTGGGCCGGGCAAAAAACAAAACGGCAAGTGCCAGCGGATACCCCAGCCGAACTCTATAGCGGACAAAGAACGCGCCCGCGGAATTCATGCACGCCCCTTGATGATGCGACGCACCGCATCGAAAACGGCGTCCACCTGAATTTCGAGCATGGAAGGATGCGGCTGGTCGCCGCGAGTGTGCGTGGTGATTACATTGGGCGCGCGAAGCACGATGTCTTCGTTATTGATGGTGGCAGCAGCACGCGGAGTTGTCACCGCGCCTTTCGCGCCGCGATACGGGCCATTTCGCGCGGGGTTTGTAGGCCCAAACAACGCCACCACAGGCGTGCCCAGAGCGACTGCAAGATGAAGCGGACCGGTGTCTCCGCCGACTACGCACTCGGCATGGCGCAAAAGCGACATGAGCGGGCCAAGCTCGCCGTTGAAAAGTAATGGATCGGTATCAGAGCTCGAGTCGCGAACCTTGGCGGCCAGATCGTCTTCACCGGGCCCGTAATTCACGACGCAGCGAAGTGAGAGAGAATCGGCAATCATGCGGCAGAGTGTGCCAAAACGCTCCGGCGGCCAACACTTGGATCGCCAGCCCCCGCCCGGACTGAGCACCACATAGCGATCTACGCCGCGCGCGCTTGAGTACTTGAGAAAAGCCTCGTCGTCTACCGGCGGAGGATGAAGTTGCACTTCCGCAACCGGCGCGAGAGCGCCCGCTCGTAAAGTCAATTCGCCATTCTGGTCAGCAACGTGAGAGCTGGTGGCCTGCACGTGTTCGGTATAAAGAATTGGCACACCAAATTCCCTGACCGATGCTGGAGCAAATCCGATGCGCTCCGGGACGCCTGCAAAAAACGCCGGGGCGGCGGATTTCCATAGACCCTGATAGTCCACCGCCATATCGAATTTGGCGTCGCGAATCTCGCGAATTGTTTTCTTCCAGGAAGCGAGCGAGCGCGTTTCGGTGGTCCAGGTTTTTGACGCCAGCCCGCTGCTCGAGACCAGCAGTTTCCAGCGCGGGTGCGTGAGCCAGACAATCTCCGCTGCTGGAAAAGATTCGCGCAGCGCACCTACCGCTGGAAAAGTGTGAACGATATCGCCGAGGGACCCGAGGCGCACCACCAGGAAGCGGCGCTCAGGCATGCGGAGCCTTGCGAAGCGCGTGCAGCAGATCGCGCGTGGAATGATTTTTAGGATCGCCGACGATAGCGATGCGGATATTCAGTTCGTTGGCGATGGCGCGCTCCGGCACCGTGTCCGCGGTGTAATCGGTGCCTTTGGCGTGAACATCGGGGCGCAAATCTCTCAGCAACGACTCGACGCTGGGTTCGCTGAAAATCACCACGCAGTCCACGGCGCGAAGCGCGGCCACCAGCCGGGCGCGCGCATTTTCGTCTAAAACGGGACGCCTTGCCCCTTTCAATTCGCGACCACTGCTGTCGCTGTTGATGGCAACAACGAGAACGTCCCCTTCGGCGCGCGCAGCCTCCAGATAGCGAACATGGCCCACGTGCAAAATGTCGAAGCAGCCATTCGCGAAGACCACCGTTTCACCGCGCTGCTGATGCTCGCGCACGAGAGCTTTCAATTCCGGCAGCGAAACAATCTTTGATTGCGACGGTCGCATCGTTTAGGCGGGAGCCCCCGCAACTTCGCGCTGAATGGCCCCCAAAAGTTCTTCGCGTGAAACTGTAGCAGTCCCGCGCTTCATGACCACCAGGCCGCCGGCAATGTTGGCAATGTGTGCGGCTTCCAACGCTGAAGCGCCACACGCAAGTGCGAGTGTGTAGGTCGCCAGCACGGTGTCGCCGGCGCCAGTAACATCCACGGACTGGTCGCTGCCGTGAACAGGAATATGCGTGAGACGTTTGCCAGATTCAAAAAGCGCAATGCCGTGACGTCCGCGGGTGACCAGCAGCGCATTCAACTTCATGGTGGAGAGGGTTGCATGCCCGGCGCGCGCGAGTTCAGTGAGATCCTGACCAATCGCGGAGTGGTGCTGCGCCTCAAGTTCCGCTTCGTTGGGAGTAGCGGTGGAGATGCGCGAGCGACGATACTCGTGCAACTGCCGACGCGCATCAAGAGTGATGGGAATGGCCGTTTTTCGTTTTGCGGACGCCGCTTCAAGCGCTAGTTCAGGGGTGGCGACACCGAAACCATAATCAGAGATGGCCAGCGCGTCGGCACCTTTGATCGCGGCCAGTAGATTCTTTCGCAGCTTGTCACGCGCCGCAACTGTCATCCCCTGCTGCGGTTCGCGGTCCACGCGCAGCACCTGTTGTCCCACCGTGTGCGCCCATCCGGCCAGGAATCGTGTTTTTGTCGGGGTGGTCCACTCACGGACCTTGGCGATACGACTGACATCCACTTTTTTGCCACGAAAATATTTGATTAAAGCGTTTCCATTTTGATCGTCACCCACAACGGTGACGGGCAAAACTTTAGCGCCGAGATCGGCGAAATTGTTGGCGGCATTGGCCCCACCTCCCGGAACGAGCTGCGTCTCGCGATGGCGGAGAATCAGGACCGGAGCTTCGCGCGAAACACGGGAAATTTCGCCGAATTCAAATTCATCCGCTACGAAATCACCGAACAGAACAATCGTCCGGGAAGAAAACTGCTCTACGTATTCGGCCAGGGCGCGAATATCCACCGCCGGCGGACTCTCCCTGTTCTTCACAAAACGTTTCATTGCGATTGCTCCAGAATCCAATCGACCGCATCGCCCAGGTCGGGAGCGATGAAGTCAGGCCGCACTCTCCACCTGGCCAGATGATAGAGAATTTCGCCTTCGCCGTATCCGGTGCGCACCAGAATACTTCGAGCACCGGCCCGATGCGCGAGCTCAATATCGCCGAAACGATCTCCAATAACAAACGAGCGCTTCAAATCAATGGCGTGTTCGGCCGCGGCCCGCTCCAGCATACCGATACTGGGTTTGCGGCAGGCGCAGAGATCGGAGGAAACGTGTGGGCAATAATAAACGGCATCGAGGCGCGCACCGGCGGCCGCGAGCTGTTGATTCATCGCCTCGTGGACGCTGTGCACCAGGGACTGCGGAAAATAGCCACGGCCGACTCCCGATTGATTGGTGACCACGATCGCGGGAAGGCGGCGCTCGTTTAATTTTCGAATGGCCGCGGCAACAAATGGAAACAGACGAAAACGCGAAACGTGATTCAGGTAGCCCACCTCTTCGGAAATGGTTCCGTCACGATCTATGAAAACAGCGGGCCCAAGCTTGGATAGATCAGACACGCTCGACCGCCACTGAAGTCAGCCAAGGCTCCACCGCCGCCTCCACTTCCCCGGTAGATATGCGCGTCATGCAGCGATGATCAATAGGGCAGCGACGCAGAAAGCACGGAGAGCAGTACGGCTGCTGCCGGACGATAGAGTGGCGCGGAGTCACCGGTGAGGTGCCAAAAGGATCGGTGGGGCCGAAGATGCCGATCGTCGGGAGCCCGGCGCCAGCGGCCACGTGCATAGCGCCTGAATCGTTGCCGATAAAAACATGACACTGCGAAAGCAGCGCGGGCAGATCGCCCACAGCGGTTTTCCCGGTGAGGTTGATGGGTGGCTTGGACATTTCGGAAGCAATCGCGGCAGAAACATCTGTTTCAGCCGCGGCACCAAAAAGTATCACATCCGCGTCCCACTGCGTTTGTAACTGCGTGGCAAGTTC
>JBBRPU010000265.1:0-5136 GCA_038227545.1 Candidatus Acidiferrales bacterium | reverse complement strand
TCTACAGCAATGTCATTCCCGAAAACGGGAAGACTATTTTTAGAGGGTGTGGACACGAACGCTTGGCGTACGTTCGACGTGACGACGACTGTACAGGTGCTGAAACCCGCTGGGACAACCCGGATATGGATACCGGCAGCGCTGGTCAGTCCGACACCTTTCCAGAAGACACTCGCGAATGAGTTCAAGGCCGAAGGCGGCACGGCGAAACTGATCGAGAGCAGCTCTGACTCGCTGGGAATCATCGCGGCGGAATTTCCGGCAGGGGTGATGCCCATGCTCACGGTGACGAGCCGGGTCACCACCAGGAATCTCGAAGTGGACCTGTACGCGCCGGGCAAGTCGCCAAAAGATAATCCCACGGAGTTGAAACATTTTTTGCTTCCGACGAAGTTGGTACCCACCGATGGCATTGTCAAAGAAACGGCCATGGAGATCACCAAAGATTCCAAGACCGACGTCGAGAAAGCGCGCGCAATCTACGAATGGATCGTGAACAATACCTTCCGCAATCCTAAGACGAAGGGCTGCGGGCGTGGAGATATCCGTTTCATGCTGGAGACCAAAGATTTAGGCGGCAAATGCGCCGATATCAACGCACTTTACGTGGGACTCGCGCGAGCGGTAAGCCTCCCGGCGCGCGACGTCTACGGCATTCGGGTCGCCAAGTCGGAAATGGGCTACAAGAGCCTGGGCCCTTCGACGCCAACGGTGACGAAAGCGCAGCACTGCCGCGCAGAGGTATACCTCAGCGGCTATGGTTGGGTTCCTGTTGATCCAGCGGATGTGCGCAAGGTTTTCCTCGAAGAACCTCCGGGGAATCGCCCGTTGGATGACGACATGGCGAAAAAAGCTCGCGCGCGGCTGTTCGGGTCATGGGAAATGAACTGGATAGCTTACAATTTCGCGAACGATGTAGCGCTGCCAGGCTCGAGTGGCGCGCCACTTGGATTCTTGATGTATCCACAGGGGGAAACGGCGGACGGACGACTCGACCCGCTCGATCCGGACAGCTTCAAATACGAAATCACCTCGACGGAAATCGCGGCTGCAAACGTCTAGCGGAAACAAACGGCCAGAGTGCCGGGCTTGAGTTGCTAAAGGCCGGCGATTTACGGATGACGCTACCGATCCTACCCTCGCTCCCGGATACCGCCTCGCGACCTGCGATGGTGCGGCCTGCGGGGTCCGCGAGTTTTGCAATCGGACTCGGCCTGACCAACGAATGCAACCTTAGCTGTTCTTTTTGCTATCGCGATCCAGCGCGCGTTGACCGGCTCAGCCTCAAACAAGTACAAGCCGCGATGGCCAGCCTCCCGGTCCGATCCGTAAATCTGGGCACCGGCGAAAATGGAATGCACCCGGAGTTTCGCGAAATCATGGCCTTCCTGCGCACCCTGCCAGTGAAGCTCACCATCACCTCCAACGGACATAGTGCCGCGGTCCTCAACGACGACGAACTCCGCGCCTTTCACGACATCGAGTTCTCCCTGGATTATTCGACCGAAGGTGAGCAGGATGCTCAGCGCGGTAACGGCAATTGGGCACTGGTTCACGATCAGGCGCGGCGCTGTGTCCGTCTGGGAATCCCAGTCACGTTCATCAGCGTGATGATGAAGTCCAATTATTCGCGGCTAGCTGAAGTGGCGCGCGTGGCCAGGCATTACCAGGCGCCGCTCCGGATCAACGTGTACCAATCGGTGCGCTCGGACATCTACGCTTTAAGTTACGAAGAATATTGGCAAGGCTTCCGCGCTTTGTTTGCTGAAACCGACGTGATCGCGATCGGAGAGCCTTTGGTTCGCGCCATGGCAGGACTCCCTCGCAGGGTCGGTGGATGTGGTGTGGGCACCGTGCGTATCACTCCCCGAGGCACAACTCAACCCTGCGTCTATTGGCCCGGCGTGGGAGAACCCCTTTCGGCTTTGTTTTCCATCGGTTCCGGAGTGCTGGAAACTCCACCGTTTGTGCAGGCGCGCGCAGTACCAGAGGCCTGCCGTTCCTGCATGTACCTTGAGTCTTGCTCCGGTGGATGTGCTGGACGACGCCGCATCCAAAACGCTTTGCATGAGCCTGATTTTTATTGCCCGATCATTCGCGGGGAAACGGCAAAACTGGAAATCCGCATGGCTCCAGGACGCGAACTGCCCAAAAGCGAAAGCGCATGTACGACCATCGTGATTGCGCGCGATTAAGACTGCTTCTTTTATGAACGCCGAGTATGCATTGATGTTGGGATTTGAGAACTTAATTTAGATCCAAGAATGCGAGGTTCATGATGATGACGACCACGACCCAGCCACGAGAAAACGCCTTTCCGGCCGTCGGACAACCACAGGCGGGAGTCGCACTGGCGATTTCGCGGCTGACCATCGGCGCGATGTTTGTGTGGGTTTTCTTCGAAAATCTGGGGAAACATTTGTACACGCCGGCCGGTTACGCCGGACTCATCAACTACTACATCGCGCACGACAAGGCCCCGGCCGTGTGGAAGGCCATCATGGGCCAGGCAGCGGCCCATGCTTCCATCGCAGCTCCGCTTCAGGGATTCACAGAAATTACTGTTGGAGTGCTTCTGTTGCTCGGTCTGTTGACGCGCCCGGCTGCCTTCGTGGCTTTTGCGTTCCTGGGCAGCTTGTGGATTTCCGAATGGGGCACGTCGTGGATCTGGGAACTACTGGTCCCGGTTATGGCCTCGCTTGCGCTTGTCGTGGGACGCGCCGGGCGCACGTGGGGTGTTGACTCGTTCCTGGCGCGCAGGACACCGTCCTCGCTGTGGTGGTAACCGCAGGCGGAGGTGCGGTGCGGGTCACAGTTGTTATTCCTACGCGCAATGAGGCCCAGGCGATAGGTCGCGTCCTCGCTGATCTCCCTACTGAACTCGTTAACGAAGTCATTGTCGTTGACAATCAATCTACGGACGGCACGCCTGACATCGCCGCGCGCCTGGGTGCTCGCGTCATCGCCGAAGCGCGTCGTGGATACGGTCAAGCGTGTCTGACGGGGATGGCCTGCGCGAAATCACCGGACGTCGTCGTTTTTCTGGATGGAGACTACAGCGATCGGCCTGCGGAACTCCCGCTGCTGCTCGCCCCGATTGTCGAAGGGCGCGCGGACATCACCATCGGTTCGCGCCTGGCAGGTCCGCGCACGCCCGGCGCACTGCCCTGGCACGCGCTCTTTGGCAACTGGCTGGCCGCCGGTTTGATCACCCGGCTCTATGGAGTAAAGATAAGCGACCTCGGTCCGTTTCGCGCCGCACGCGCAGATGTACTGAGCGCCCTGCAGCTCGACGAAACCACTTACGGTTGGGCAGTGGAAATAATTATTAAGGGAGCCATCCACGGTTTCCGCATCTGCGAAGTCCCGGTAAGCTATCATCCGCGCATCGGGCAATCGAAAATTAGCGGCACCCTGCGCGGTACCATTGGAGCGACGTGGTTTATCCTCAGCCGGATTGCGCATTACTATTTTCGACAGAAAAAAGCCAGTGAACCGCGCTCGGCCTGAGATGCCGCACCGGCAATATTTATGGAAACTCCACGCGAAGCGGCGCACCTTCCCATGGCACGAATGAATCGCACGCTAGTCATCATGGCCAAGGCCCCCAGATTGGGCTCTGTGAAGACCCGCCTGGCCAAAAGCCTTCCTCTGCCGGCGGTCACCGAGTTGTACCGGTGCTTTTTGAACGACAGCATAGGTTTGGCGCAAGCACTCGATCAAGTCGAGGTTGCGGTGATGTGCCCCTCGGCCGACGTTGAAGATCTATCGTCCGCGGTGGCTGGAACGGTTCGCGTCGTTCCTCAAACTGGTGATGGGCTTGCTGCGGGCTTGGCCTCGGTGTTCACGCATTTCACACAACATGGCCGCCAGCGCGTCATCGCATTCAACAGCGATAGCCCGCACTTGCCAGCTTCGGTGCTGGAAAACGCTTTCGACGCGCTCGCAACCTGCGACCTGGTGGTGGGACCCACGCATGACGGTGGCTATTATCTTGTCGGCGCGACAGCGTCGCATCCAGGTTTGTTTGGCGGCGCTAGCATGGGCACCGTGAACGCGCTCAAGGCTCTGCTGCAGCGCGCAGCGAACTTGAAACTTTCCGTGCGCGTTGTGGATCCGTTCTACGACATCGATGTAGCCGCGGATCTCAATCAGCTCGCGGAGGAACTGCAGCGCGCGCCGGGGAAAGCGCCAAGAACGGCCGCGTGGTTGATGGAGTGGAGACGAGCGCTGTCTCAGAATCCTTCGAACATCGGCGCACCATGAGGCTCACAGCCTCGCGCCGGCTTTATGGACTTGGCGTCGTCATCCTTGCCGCGCTAGCGGCCTGTTCGCGCAGCGAATTCGGCGCGCGGCCATTTATAATCAGCCTGGTCCTTGCCGGCGTCGCCTACCTTTTCGCCGTGCGCGAATTTTTTCACACGCAAGCGTATCCGCGTCGCGTCATCTTTTTGTGCCTCGCGCTGGCTTTTTTGTGGCGGATGCCATTTCTGGTGATGCCACCAGGCGCGGACGACGACATCCACCGGTACTTGTGGGATGGACGCGTGCAACGGCTCGGCTACAATCCTTATAAATTGATTCCCGCGGATCCTGCATTGGCCGGGCTACACACGCTCGAGACTCGCGGGCTGAACAATCCGGAAGTGCCGAGTCCCTATCCGCCCGGCGCGCAACTTTTCTTTCGCGGCGTAACGGCCATTCACGAATCCATCTTCGCGTTCAAAATGGCTTTCGTCGTTTGCGACTTCGCAATCGTAGTTCTGTTAATGGACGTGTTGCGACGCAGCGGCCAGGGAGAACACTGGGTTCTCGCTTACGCGTGGCACCCACTGCTCGCAACGAACGTGGCTGGCAGCCCCCACATTGATATTGTTGGCGCTCTTTGGCTGCTTGTTTCCGTAACGGCGCTGGCGCGCCGCTGGCGGGCTGTCGCGGCAATCGCGTTTGCCCTGGCGGTCGCCGTGAAATTTCTTCCCATCGTGCTGACACCACTTTACTGGCGGCGGCTGCGCATCCGCGAAGGATTGCTGGCGCTGCTCACCTTCGGATTGCTTTACATTCCATTTCTAGAGCACGGGCGGATTCCGTTTGATGCCCTTAAGACCTACGTCCAGCGGTTCCGCTTT
The DNA here is from genome assembly GCA_038227545.1 of Candidatus Acidiferrales bacterium. Lineage (GTDB taxonomy): Bacteria > Acidobacteriota > Terriglobia > Acidiferrales > UBA7541 > Acidiferrum. The sequence continues at coordinate 7 of JBBRPU010000265.1, read as the reverse complement.
AATGACC
>JBBRPU010000264.1:0-5157 GCA_038227545.1 Candidatus Acidiferrales bacterium | reverse complement strand
ATGGACATCAGCTTTTTGTCGCGCAGAAAAATCACCGCGTCGGCGCATTCTCCCGACGAGAAGCGGTGCTGCGCGGCGAACTGCGAAGGCGGCAGGCAATCTTCCAGCAGGCGCTCCAGCGTCACTTCGCCGAGGAGGCCACGCGTTTTGGCTCCTCCCAGAATGTCTTCCAGCGATTTCGTGGCGGAAGAAACGTTGCGGCTCAATTCCTGGAATTCGCCAAGCTGCTTCTGAATTTGGCCCATTTGCTCACGCGTGTTTTTCAGTTCGGTGGCAATGGCGGTCTGGCCTTGCGTGGCAATCTGTGCGGAACTGGAAACGCCATCCTGCAGCGCTTTGGTGACGCTCTCGAGGCGCAGCGAGACGCTCTGGGCGATGGTGGCAATCTGTCCGGTGCTTTGCGCCTGCGCGGTCGCGATCGTCTGTAAATCGCGGCGCAATTCGTTCATCCCGGCGTCCAGTGCGTCGCTTTTGCGCTGGCTTTGTGTGCTTTGCAGCACGAGCCACAGTACCAAAGCCACCGCCAGAATTGCCAGCGTGATCGCTACAACCGTCATTCGTTCTCCTGTTACGTCCGGGTAACCTGTGTACTTACTTTATAGCATTGGCGCGGCGGGGAAACCAATGGCGAGGCCGATGTACAGGAAATTGTGCAGGCTTCATGCGCGTTCAACGGCGTTTAAAATCACTTCTTTGGCGGCGTCGCGGCGTGCCGTCCAGGCTTTCAGGCCGGTAGCCAGGGCGATGACAATGGCGGTGGCAAAGTTGGCAGTGATGACCGCGCGAGCGCGCAGCAGGATTCCGTAGGTGAGCCAAAGGATCGCGCCGATCAGGTAGAGCGCCAGCATCCCGTAAGATAAATCACGGCCTCCCTGCTTCCAGATTTTCACTAGTTGCGGCACGAATGCAAAGGTGGTGCAAATGCCGCCGAGCGAACCCACGACCGTAACCCAGGTTTCCGTGCTCATTACTTCTCCGTCTGCTTGCGCTAGATTCATCTAGTTTAGCAGCGGCGGACACCCTGCCCAAATGAGCGCCAGGTTTTTGTGCTGACCGGAATCTGTCAACGCACGTGCTAGGTACCCAGCGGGTTGCCGAGCAGTTGCTGGTCGCGTCTGAGGGCGTTCAACTCCCGCTGCCAGAATTACTGCAGGCACGGTGAGTCTGAAAGCGCCGATCGCGCCCCCGGTGCGTCTCACTTGTTGTACCCTCCGAGGACTCATGGCCAGAGAAATAGATGCAGATCGCGGCGCCGTTCAATTCCGGCCCGTTGCTTGGCCCGCGCACACCGTTGTGATTCTGTGTTTGCAAGGCGCCCTGGCGTTTCTTGGGAAAATGCGGCTTGAGCACGTGCGTGACGCCATCAGTTTTGACCGGGTTCGAATTTATGAGCGCACTATTTTCTTCGAATGGTTGGTGCTCGCTCTGGTCGTTATCGGCGTATGGCTGTACGGTGCGCCCTTAAGCGCAGTTTTTGGCGAGCGCTGGCGTTCACTTCGGCAACTTTTAACCGACGTAGGAATAGCCCTCGTATTTCTGATCGCATCCATCGCCGTGCTTTCCATTTTTGGTGCGCACACCAAAGGGCCGGATCCCGCCACGCAGTTTTTGCTGCCGCAGGGACGTTTCGAAAGCATGCTTTGGATCGTCTTGTCGCTGACAGCAGGAATCTGCGAGGAGGCGCTTTTCCGCGGCTACCTGCAGCGCCAGTTCATGGCATGGACGAAAAGCGCGGCGCTGGGAATTGCTCTGTCAGCGGCGGCATTTGGCGCGGCTCACGCATACCAGGGCCTCCGCCACGTCGTGCAAATTGCAGTTCTGGGAGCAATGCTTGGCACTTTAGCCTGGTGGCGCAAAAGCGTTCGCCCCGGAATGATTTCCCACGCCGCGCAGGACGTGCTCGCAATTTTTGTACGGCATTAATTCGAGTTGCTTACAATAAGTCTGTAGTAAACTCCCGCCATGTTACGGGCGGCGTTCTACTGCGGTGTTCTGATTTTTTGCAGTTCAGCACGAGCGCAAGAACACCAGAGCCCCACTGCGGCACCCATGGATTTCGCGATTGGCCGGCGTACGTTTTTCGACTTCGGGCCTCCGTTCGATTACTACGAAATCGTTCTCGTCCACCCCACGCCAAGCGGCGTCTCGGTTAAACGCATCCTCCTAACTCCATCCGCAGGTGAATGTTTGGCGCCCGCCAAAATTGAAATTGCCTCCGGTACAACCGCCAAGTCCACTACCGAACTTCTTGGTTCGGTCAATCCATGTACAATTCCGGAAAAGGAAGTACGACGCGAGTTGAAGCGATGTAAGAAATGCCTGGTGTTCAGCGGCGCCGAGATTATGATGCAGTTTCAATGCGGATCGAACCAACGTTTGATTCGTTCGAGCGTTCTCGATCGGGATTGGTTTAGCTCTTCGGTGAATACTCCTCGATATACCTCCTGGTCGATGGAATTGTTCGATCGCTTGGACGAAATCGTCGGTCCAGCGGTAATGAGTAGGCCCGTCTTTGACGTTCCTGACCCTGCGAAACATTCAGCACCCGAACTAGATCCGTTAACAGCTGGAGATGTATCTGCCGGAAAATTCGATCCGCTATTTTCTGGAAACGAAAAGCCTTCGCAGCTTTACCGTGCCGCCACCTCCGGTGAAAATACCTCTCCGGCGGTCACTCTGAAAAGTAGTGTTCCATTCGAACCCGAACTTTTCGTTGCGCCGACATACCCAAAATTGGCGGTGATGACTCGCATAGAGGGAAGTGTTTCTCTCCAATTTGATGTTGACGCCAATGGTAAGCCCATGAATGTCGTTATTATCTCTGGCCCTCCCCTACTTCAGGCCGCCGTGCTGGGGGCCGCTAGCGGGTGGAAATTTTCTACTGACCGAGTCAATCAAGCGATTCGTATGGCCGTGGAGTTCAGTTTGAATTGTCGTGTAAGCGTCAATCCCGTCGATTCGAATTAGCTGTTTGGCAGGTTGCGCAGCACCAGCTTGCGCAATTTGTCGCGGTCGTCGTCTTTCATGTGCACGAATTCCACGCCGCCTCCGCCGGGAGCGGTGTTGCGCACGATGGCGGTGCAATGAATTTTGCGCAGGCCGGAGCGCACTTCCAGTTGTAAGGAATCGCCTATGGCGAATTTCTGGGGGCCTTCGAGGTATGCGCCGCCGAGGCTGATGGTACGCACTCTCGCCAGGCTGGCTTGCGCTCCGCCGGATGGCGCGCCGACTTGCGCACGCAAAGGGGCGTCCAGCGGAACGCGCATGTAACGGCGTGGAGCCGCGTACAGCGCGGTGTTTGGCGTCGGCGAGTCGAAGGTAGCGCGCACCGAGGCGGACGCCGGGCGCTCTTCAATCATCGCTAGCGCATCCTGGGCGGCCGCGCGCAACCCGGAGGGTTCGGCGAACGCGATGCCCGCACGACGTTCGGCCAGCGAATGCAGCAACTCGATCGCTTCGATGGCGCGCAAACGGCCGAGCCCTTCAATTGATTTTATGCGTACGAACTGATCGCGCAAGATCGGATGTTCGCCGGCGGAGATTTCCATCAATTGTGGAATGGCGGTGCGTTCCCCAGCGAGGCCGATCTGGTCAATCATCATGGGCACCACCAGCGGATGCGCGGTAGCCAGCACGCTCGAAAATATGAATGCCGCGGTTTGCGCCGCGGAGGCGTTCGCCGGGCGCGACAATTCGCTCACGGCCAGATCCTGCATATTCCATTCCCAACTGCTCAACGTCCGGGTCAAGCCGCGCAGCAAACGATCCGGATCGGTCGAAGCCAACAATTTGATCGCGGCGGTGACGCGTTGCGGGCGCGCTTCGTACAAACGTGTTTCGAGAACACTCAGCACCGGTTGCCCCATGGTGCGCAGCAAGCGCGACATGGCCGCCAGCATGTCCACGCCGCGAGGTTCTCCCAGCAGCAGCGTCATGCGATCCAGCAACTTGTCTGGATCGCGCACCAGCAGCCTGGGCAAAACGGGATCAAGCGGCCGATTGGCGAGGGCCGCGTCGGCCAGAAGCGTCCATCTTTCCGGAGTGGACATGCGCTTCAACAGCGCGGACAGGTGCGCGTGATTGCTGCCGCGCGGCGCGTTTTCCAGAGCCAGCAGAATGGCTTCAAATCCAGCGTAATCCGCGCGGGTGATGGCGATGCGGCTGAGCCATTCGAGAAACGAGGCCAGCAAGGCCCCGGCTTGCGGATTGGCTTCCACTGCCAGCGCCTGCAACGCGCCTTGGCTTAGATCTTCGGGGAACTGATTGGGCCACAGCGATTCGATGATGGGGCAGAGCTCCAGCAAGCCCGCGGCAACGGCGCGGCGCGCGCGCCAGTCGTCATGCTCGAGGCGACGCGCGTAATTCAGCAGGATGTGTCGTGCTTCGCGGCGCGGCGCATCCGCGCCGGCTTCGGCAAGACTCCCCAGCGTTTGGCGCAAAGCGACGACCGGCACGGCCCACAAATCCGGCCCGCGCAACACAAAGGATTTTTCGCGCGGCGCCAGTTCCAGCCAGAAGCGCGCCAGTAGTTTTTCGCGATATTCATCCGTGGCCCAAATTTGCGCCAGCGAGGAGTAGTTATCCGATGAGTGCGAGCTGGAGTATTTTCCGGCCGCCACCAGCAGCGCGCCGAGGCGATCAATGGTGGGGCGCACGGTGAGAGGAGTGAGGGATCCGGCCGCAAACTCTGCGGCCATAGCTTCGAGAACCAGATTTTCGGAGAGGCGTGCGATGTACGGCTGCGGCAGCTCGCCCTCTTCGGGCTCGTATTGCAAAATCGCAGCCAGCAACAGCCGCACCGTGTCATGGCGGGCTTCTTCCATCGCGGCATGAATGGCTCGCGCGCCCTCTTCAGGCGATAGCGCGCGCGAATTTTCCAGTGGCAGGCTGATACGCGCAAGCAGCGTGAGCGTTGCGGCCAGATCGTCGAAGTCCGGTAGGCCAATCAGTTCTTCCGCGTTGGCGCGCGCGGAATTTCCGCCGTAAGCCACCAGCGCGGCGATCAAACTGGTCAGAAGCGTGTCTACCTTGCGATCCACTTGATTGTTGACGAGAATCCCTTTCACGGCGTGCTCGGCGAGCTGCCTGGTCCACCATTCTTCGCGGCTTCCGCGAGTCTCGCCGTCCCACAGACCGGTGCGCGTCAGCGCCGGAGTT
>JBBRPU010000263.1:0-5159 GCA_038227545.1 Candidatus Acidiferrales bacterium | reverse complement strand
GCCAGAACGGAATTCAATCCCGGGTCCATGGCAATGGTGACCGTAATGTCTTCCCCGATCAGCCGCGGCAACATTTTTTGCATGTCTTCGACCAGATCATTCAGATTGAGCACCGTCGGCGAAAGAATCTGTTGCCGGCTGAATGCCAGAAGTTGCCGGGTCAACGCCGCGGCGCGGTTGCCGGCTTTTTCAATTTCGGTAACGTGCTCGCTCAGCGGATTCTTCGGTCCCAGCGCGCGAATCAACACCTGGCTGTATCCGATGATTACTCCCAGCAAATTGTTGAAGTCGTGTGCGATTCCTCCGGAGAGCCGGCCTACCGCTTCCATTTTCCCCGCCATGCGCAACTGTTTTTCCAGAATGCGTTTATCGGTGATGTCCTCTACGAACATCTCGAAAAATATCGCATTATCCTCTTCGCTGGTGAGCCTCCTCCCATTGCACTTCACGGTGATGGGCGTGCCGTCTTTCCTTTTCCATTCGGCTTCCACGTCGTGGCAATCGTCGCCGCTATTCAACAGTTCAATCAGCCTGGTAAATTCCGTGGGAAATCTGAAAATCTCCAGCTGCAGGTTAGCCTTCAACAACTCCAGCGAAGTGTCGTAGCCCAGCATCTTTTGCAGCGCCGGGTTGACGCGCAGCAGCCGCCCCTCATCGTTGGTGCGATAGATTCCGTATGGCGCATCCTCCACCACGGTGCGAAACCCCGCGTCGGCCAACCGCAGAGCTTCCTGCGCGAATTTGCGCTCGGTGATGTCGCGATTCACGATCACCATTTTTTCCGCGAAGCCCTGGGAATTGCGGATCACGCTGGCGGTGGACTCCAGAATCCGCCAGTTTCCGTTCTTGTGGCGAATGCGGTACTCGAGGGTCTGCCCTTCGCCAGTAACCCGCGCGTGCGCTCCCGCCTCCTTCACGCGTTCAAGGTCATCGGGATGGATCTGCGCCAGCGAAGAGCTTCCTTTCAACTCCTCCGGCGAGTAGCCCAGCACCGTCTGGTAAGACATGCTGTTGTAGATTCTGCGGCCTTCCATGTCCACCACCGCGATCATGTCCGAGGCGTTGTCGCTGATCAGCCGGAACAATTCTTCACGCTGAAACAACTGGCGGCGAATCCTGTGAATCTGCAATTGCTGGTAAATGGTGTAAATGTCAAACAACAGCACTACCGCCACTAAGCCTCTCACCGCCGCCGGAAACGATACCCACGAAACGCTTTCGGTATGTTCGCCAAGCTCTGGCACGATGAACGAAACAACTCCCACCGTCAGCAGCAGCGTCACCACGATCGCCGCAAGCCACAGCCACCACTCGCGCCTTTCCGTACGGCGGAAACTCTTCCACGCGATATCAGAGGAAATGGCGGAGAAATTACTGTCGAAATTCGGAGACGCGGCGCTGGTCTTCACAGGCCACTAGATGGGCAAGCCAAGCGCCATATCAAAAACTGTAAGGCGCTGAAAGCAAAAGACCGGGGATGGCGATTCACAGGAGCCATGTGCCATTTTGAAATCAAAGTCCGCTTAGTCCCGTTATGAAACCAGCGATCTAGGCTCTCTCAGTTCCTGAATTCGATGCCTCCATCGTTGTAGAGGAAATACCTACTGAATGTTTCCGTGATATTCCAATGCCTGACTCGTCTCATCGGAGCGCCTGTTGCTGCCGCGCGTCCCGATCGCCTCTACCCTGTTCACAACTGTTTGTGCGTGTAACACGGCGATTTAGTGATAGCTTTAACGGTCGCTGCATGCGCGTCGCAAGCGCGCGGAAACGTCTCCACAACAAGGACCCGATGAAACTGAATTCCACCTTAATAAAGGCAACCGCCGTCGGCGCCCTGGGCGGATTGCTGTTTGGATTTGATACCGCGGTCATCGCCGGCACCACCCATTCCTTGACGCTGACCTACGGCCTAAGCCCCAAGCAGCTCGGCCTGACCGTAGCCATGGCGCTTATTGGCACCATCATCGGCGCCATGTCCGCCGGCATTCCCGGACAGCGCTGGGGCGGGCGTGAAACCCTGCGCGTGCTGGCGGTGTTCTACGTGCTCTCGGCGCTGGGCTGCGCGTTCGCAGCCAACTGGCCCATGCTGCTGATCGCCCGCTTCATCGGCGGCCTGGGCATTGGCGGCTCCTCCGTGCTCGGTCCTGTATATATCGCCGAACTCGCCCCCGCCCGTCTTCGCGGCCGCCTGGTGGGCTTGTTCCAGATCAATATCGTGCTCGGTATTTTGCTGGCGTACTTTTCCAACTACGTAATCGGCGGCCTGGGACTTGGCGCCAACGAATGGCGCTGGCAGTTCGGCATCGCCGCGATACCGGCAGTTCTTTTCCTGGTGATGTTGTTCGGAATTCCGCCCAGCTCGCGCTGGCTGGTCACGCAAAAACGCGTGGATGAAGCCCGCACCGTTCTGCAATCCATGGGCGCGGAAGACCCGGAAACCGAGCTGCAGGAAATCGTCCAATCTATCCACCTGGAGCGCGCGCAAACTTCCGAGCCGCTCTTCGTTTGGAAATATCGCCTGCCCATCTTCCTGGCCATTACCATCGGCATGTTCAACCAGCTTTCCGGCATCAACGCCATTCTGTATTACCTGAACGACATTTTCGCCGCGGCGGGTTACAGCAAACTTTCTGGCGATCTCCAAGCCGTGGCCATCGGCGCTATGAACCTGCTCGCCACCCTTTTCGGCATGTCGCTGATAGACAAGCTCGGGCGCAAGACGCTGCTGATCATCGGCTCGGTGGGCACCGCGCTATGCCTGGCGGGAGTCGCAAGAGTCTTTTACACGCAGAGCCATCAGAACTATCTGATATGGCTTCTGGTAAGCTACATCGCGTTTTTCGCCATTTCTCAAGGCGCGGTCATCTGGGTGTACATCAGCGAAGTATTTCCCAATCGCGTGCGCTCCAAGGGCCAGGCGCTCGGCAGTTCTTCCCACTGGATCATGAACGCCATCATCGCCTACACCTTTCCGCAAGTGGCCAAATCTTCCGGTGCGTACCCCTTCATGTTTTTCGCGGCCATGATGGTGGTGCAATTTTTTGTGGTGCTGTTTTTCTACCCCGAAACCAAAAACGTCAGCCTGGAGCAAATGCAGCGCCGTCTGGGCATTGATTAGCTCCATACCTGTTGCACCTTGAACAGCACTTTTTGCGCGAATCGTTGACGCCTGCCTCCCCCTCCGTTAGCGTCGAATGATACCGGGCGCTCCTCGCAACCGCACATCTCGAGTGAGCCCGTTCGCCAAGCGCGGGAGAAGAAGTGGCTAATCCAATCATTACGCTGACCACCGATTACGGCACCAACGACCATCTGGTCGGCACACTCAAGGGCGTGCTGCTCAAAATTAATCCCGAGCTCACCATTGTGGATATCACTCACAACGTGAACGCTTTCGATTTGCTCGATGGCGCGCTGACCATTGGCGCCGCGTATTCTTACTTCCCGGCCCGCACCATCCATATGGTGGTGGTAGATCCGGGTGTCGGCACCTCCCGCCGCCCCCTCCTCGTGACTGCGCAAAATCAATATTTTGTCGCCCCCGACAACGGTGTGCTGTCGCTCGTCTACGAACGTGAGCACGACAACCTGGTGGTCCGTCACGCCAGTGCCGAACATTATTTCCTGCAGCCCATCAGCAAAACTTTTCAGGGCCGCGATATTTTTGCGCCCGTCGCTGCGTGGCTTTCTAAGGGCTGGCAAACCGCCGCCATGGGCGAAGAAATTCAGGATTACCAGCGCTTCTCGCTTCCACGCGCCAAAGAAGCGAACGGCACAGCGCAAGGCGTGGTGCTGCGTATAGACAATTTTGGAAACGTGATGACCAATTTGCGCGCCGAAGATTTGCCTGAAGCTGCGCAAAACGGTGGTGCGGTGAATCTGAAGGTTGGCACGCACACCATTTCCCGCGTGGTGGACACTTTCGCTAGCGGCGCTGCCGACGAACCGGTGGCGTACGTGGGCTCCAGCGGTTACGTCGAAATCGGCATCAATAAGGCCAACGCCGCGCGAAAGCTGGCCGTCGGCCGCGGAGCCGCCGTAGTTCTCGCCAAAAATTAGGCCCGCCCGAAAAACTAAAAAAATTATCGCGAATTTTCCAGCGCCGCCATCTGCGATCGCGTCCGCGGATCCAGCCAGTCTCGCCACGCGTCGCCCAACAAATTAAACGCCAGCACCGCGGTCATCACCGCCAGCGCCGGAAACACCACCATGTGCGGCGCGTCGACCAAATGGCTGCGCGCATCATTCAGCATCGAACCCCAGCTCGGCAGCGGCGCCAGCACCCCCAGCCCCAGAAAACTCAGCGTGGATTCCGCAAGAATCGCTCCTGCCATGCCGATGGTGGCTTGGATCAGAATGGGCTGCAGAATATTCGGCAGCAAATGCCGCACCAGAATACGCCCGTGCGACGCGCCCAGAGAGCGCGCCGCCAGCACAAACTCCAGCTCCTTCGCTTTTAGCACTTGCGCGCGCGCCAGCCGCGCGTATCCCGCCCACCCGGTGATCACCAGCGCCAGAATTACCTTGCCGATGCCCGGACCCAAAAACGCCGCGAATGCAATCGCCAGAAGTATTCCCGGAAACGAGAGGAACGCATTGATGAGCAGCAGATTCACAAAACGGTCGAACCATCCGCCAGTGTAGCCCGCCAGCATTCCGATGATCAGTCCCACCGAGCCGCAGCCGCACACCACCGAGATCGCCACCAGCAGTGAAACACGCGTGCCAAAAATCACTCGCGAAAGAATGTCTCGCCCCAGCTCGTCGGTTCCCATCCAGTGAGCATGCGATGGCGCGGAAAGTCGAATCGGAAGATTTTGCGCCGCCGGATCCGCGGGAACAATCCACGGCGCCAGCAACGCCGCCAGCAGCAAAATCACCGCGGCGATAAATCCTGCGCGAGCCAGCCCGCTCTGGCGCAACAATTGCCGCAGCGGGGCCAGACCACTCAAGACAGTCGCACTCGCGGATCAATCACCGTATACAAAAGGTCCGTCAGCAAATTCACCACCACGTACGAGACGGCAATCACCAGGATGCAGCCCTGCAGCAACGGATAATCGCGAGAAGAAATGGCCTGCACCGTCAGCCGTCCGATTCCCGGCCACGAAAAAATCGTCTCGGTGACGATCGTTCCCGCCAGCAGCGTTCCAAAT
>JBBRPU010000262.1:0-5183 GCA_038227545.1 Candidatus Acidiferrales bacterium | reverse complement strand
CTCCGTTGAGCAGGACGGACCCGGCACCCCATCCGCTTCACAATGGCGCACTCTGCAGTTACCGCGCCAAAAAGCAGATCCATCCGCTACGCGTTAGGGATGACAAATCGGTAGGTAGCGCGGTTTGCAGATTTCGACGGCCCGTTTTGTCTTGCTGAAACGTAACGTTGAAACATTAGTTGAGAGCGTAGAGATTGCCGTCGGTGCTGCCGAAATAAATAGTGTCGCCGGCAACTACGGGAGAGGACAGGATCGAGCCGGTGGCGAAGAGCTTGTTTACGCCCGCAACCATGACGTCGTAGAAGTCTTCGGTGAAGATGGTTTCGTAGTTGGTGGTACCGTCGGGCTTGGACAAGCCGGCGAGATTTTGCGTCGCGCCGTCGGTCTTGAAGGTCCACGCGACTTTGGCGGTTTTTAAATCCACGGCGCGCAAAATGCCATCGTGGCTGCCGAAATAAACGGTGTCGCCCGCAATTGCCGGCGAAGAGAAGATGGGCCAGGTAAATTTCAGCGCGATGAGCGGCTGCCCACCGGCTTTGGATTCGAAACCATAGAAAAATTTCGTGTCCGAAGTGCCGAAGTATACGCGGCCATCGAATACCGCGGGTGAAGTAATCACCCACGAGCCCTTATTATTGAAGACCCACTTTTTCTCGCCGCTGGCGGCGTCCAGCGCGTAGAAATTCGAATCGCGGCAGCCAAAATAGACTATGCCATCGGCGACGGCTGCGGAGGACTGGATGCCCACCTGGTTGTGGATGTCGGCGTCCTCGCCGGTCTTGAAGCGCCACTTCTCTTTCCCGGTGGCGGCGTCGAGGGCGTAGAAATAGCTGTCCCAGCTTCCAACGTACACCGCGCCGCCGGAAACCGCGGGGGACGCGTGCACGACATCTCCGGTCTGGAATTTCCAATTCAGCTTGCCGCTGGCCGCATCGAGCGAATACACGTTGCCATCGCCGCTGCCGAAAAACACCGCCCCGCCGGACAAAGTGGGAGAGGAAAGATAAAAATCAAACGGGTCGGGCATGGCTTCCGCTTCCGGGAGCGAGCCGTGGATATGTTTAGCGGTGAAGCGGTGTTCGCCCGCAGTCTGAAACTTCCATTTGAGTGTTCCGGTGGCAGCGTCCACGGCGTAGAACTTGCCATCGTAACTCCCGACGTAAACTACGCCTTGCGCAACCGCGGGTGACGAGGTGATGCGCGCTTCCGACTTAAATTTCCATTTCTGCGCGCCAGTGGCGACATCCACGGCGTACAGGTTGCCGTCTGTGCTGCCCACGTAAGCGGCGCCCGCATCCACCGCCGGCGAAGAGATTACGTAGCCGTGCGTTGGAAACTTCCATTTCACCTTGTGAAATTGCGGTACGCCCAGAGCATTGTAGACCCCGGTGTGCTCACGATTGCCACGGAACATGCGCGCATCCGCGGGAGCTGGCGATGCGGGCGGAGCCGTCTGGCAGAATGCGGGCATCGGCATTAGCAACGCAGCCATCAAAATTTTGGATTTCATGAGCGGAATTAGACGCGAGGAAAGAATAAAGGTTTACGGATCATCATTCGCCGAGGAAAGGCGGGGCAACCCCAGCCAATGGCGTGGGTTCTGAGTAAGGAGGGTGAGCCTGCCCGAACGGGCAAAGTTAGCACGAACTGGCCATTCGTTCAGGTTATACTCGATTTGTTCGGCGGCTTCGCCCAAAAGCTCGCCTGCGACCGTTAAACGGTCAGCGAAGATTTCGACATTTAGAGAGGTGTTGTTTGTTACGTACTCTGCCGCACGCCACCGCAAAGCTCTTCACGCCATTGGTTTTGACCGGGATTTTAGTTCTGGGAGCAAGTCAGGCCAGCGCCCAGATCCTGCACCGCAAGAAGAAAATAGATAAATCAACAAACGCCAACAATAACGTCCAGCCCGATAAAGTTCTATATGACCGCGCCGCCGATGACATCAAGCGCGGACGCCACGAAGTGGGGCGGCTGAACCTGCAGACGCTCATCAACACCTATCCCGACAGCGAATATCTCGCCAAAGCCAAGTTGTTGATTGCTGACTCTTACTTCAAAGAGGGCGGCACGGCGAACATGACCCAGGCCATCTCGGGCTACAAAGATTTCATCGTGTTCTTCCCTTTCCTGCAGGAAGCGTCTTACGCACAACTGCAAGTCGCCATGGGCCATTTCCAGCAAATGGAAAAACCCGACCGCGACCGCACCGAAGCAAAAGAAGCGGAAGCCGAGTTTCAAACTTTCCTCCAGAAATATCCGAAAGATCCGCTAGCCGACAAGGCCATGCAACATCTGCGCGAAGTGCAGGAAGTGATTGCCGAAGGCGACTTTCGAGTAGCCTCGTATTACTACATAAAAGGCGACAAACGAGCGGCGGCGGCGCGCTTGATCGGAATCACGCGGCGTTACCCGCTGTTCAGCAAAGCCGACCGCGCGTACTGGATGCTGGGTGAAATTTTCGAGAGCTCCGAGAAAAAGGAGATTGCCGCGAATTATTATTCGCAGATCGTGAAGAATTATCCGCTGTCAGATAAAGCGCCAGACGCGAAGGGCAAACTGGTAGCGATGAAGGTCCCGGTTCCGCAACCGGATCCCAAGGCGGAAGCGTGGATGACCGCGGAACAGAACGCCCCGCGCCCGCGCGTCAGTCTGGCAAAAAGACCCATGGTTTTGCTGAAGACCGGACCTACCAAGGAGCTCCACGTGGCGGCGCGAGTAGGCTCGCCAAATCTTGAGCCGGAGGCCGACAGTTCGTCGGCAACGGATGTTTTGTCGGGCGGCAACTCGTCGCGCATCGTCGTAGGTGGCGGAAGCGGAACCGCGCGTACCTCCGGGAATTCGACCGGGATTGTGGCCACGGTTACACCCGGGACCGCCGCTACGGAAGGCACCACTCCTACCGAAGGGACTACCGAAGGCACGGCACCAGCAGACGGCAGCACGGCACCGGCAGACGGAAGCGCGCCGCCGGCCGCTGGTACGGAAACTACGCCATCTGGCACGGCCGCGCCTGGCGAATCCAGCTCGGCAACGCCGGCTCCGGCAGGGGAACCGGGCTCAGCGGCATCTGCGACACCAGACGCGGCAGCGCCCGCTGCCGGTGTGACCCCAGCTTCAGCAGACGCAGGCAAGACGGATGCGACCAAGACCGACGCAGCAACGACTGATGCCGCAAAGAAAGACGACAAACAGAAGGAATCTACCAGCAAAAAGAAAAAGGGCGTGCGGAAGCTGGTGCCCTGGTAGAACGTTGCGGAAATGTGTTGTTGAGGCGTGGCCACCAGGCCGCGCCTTTTTTTTGGTGCGACGACGGGCGGGAGACTCCCGGAGAGAGCGGTCGGTGGTGGCTTCTAAGGTGTGCTGCATAGCGGACGCTTGACGCAAGGGGCGACTAGCCCGAGCGATGGCGGCGTATTCACTTCGGACACAGGGAAACTGTTGATTCGTTGACGCCTGCGGCGGAGGATGCTCCAATACGTGAGAATCGGCGAAGTTGACCCGCACGACAAATTGGCGGGGCGCAGTGCATTCGCATTCGCGCGGAGGATGTGCGGTGGCCAAGATTCTGGTTGCGGACGACAACAGCAACATCCAGCGGATGGTGGGGCTGGCCCTGAAGGATCAGGGTATTGATGTTGTGGCCGTGGGCAACGGCGAAGCCGCGGTGCGTAAGATATCCGAGTTGCGTCCCGATTTGGTCCTCGCCGACGTTTTCATGCCGGTGCGCAACGGCTACGAAGTTTGCCAGTATGTGAAAGAAGACGCCTCGCTGGCGCACATTCCGGTAATTTTGTTAGTTGGCGCGTTTGATCCGCTCGATGAGCAGGAAGCGCAGCGCGTCGGCGCTGACGGTGTTCTGAAGAAGCCCTTCGTTCCGCCTGATCCGCTGATAGCCATGGTGAAGGCCGCGTTACAGAGAGCGGGCGTTTCGCTCAACCCTGCTGGCGCCGAGAAAACCGCCGAGAAGTCAGCAACCTCGTTGCCGCGCAAGGCCATTGATCTTTTGCCGCATGCACCGCCGCCGTTAGCGCCAACTCCTCCGCCCCCAATTCCTGCTTCCCCGCTGGCAGGAATATCTTTCAGCTCGGCGCCGACTCCCTTTACCCCCGTCGTTAGCGATGAAAGTTTTGTGGATGAGCCCGCGCCCGCCGCACCTGTAAAAGTAGATGAATCGGCGCACACTTTGGCGTTTGGAAATTTGCTGGGAGCGACTACCGCAACGGAAGAGCCCGCGGATGTGGTTGACGCGGAGATTCCCAAGGCCAGCGACTGGCGGTCCATGGACGAAGAGCCGGCGGATGTCCCCGAAGAAGAGGAAGAAGAAGCAAAGGAATCCGCGCCCTCTTGGCGGCGGGATGGTGCCGATACGGTTTTTGCCGACGATGGCAGCGGAGTAAAAGATTGGCGCGACAGCGCAGTGCTGGAGACCGTAGGACGCCAGAGCGCGCGCGAGACTTGGGAATCCGGATCGAAAAGCGTATTTGAAAGCGCGGCGGAAGTGGCTGACGAGACACGAGCTGCAGCGCCTACGGAGATGGGCGCGTTTGCAAACGAGATGAGCGCGCTGGAAGCGGAGTCTGCGGTTGAGAATGCGCGGGAATCCCGCGTCGCGGAGATTCCTTCTCACGAGACACCAGCAGATTCCTCAGAGCATTCCGAAATGCGAGCTATGGAGTTGCCGCCCCACGAAGTCGCGGAAGAGCGGACCATCGGATATCTGAACGGCGAATCCAGCGGAACCGAACAGATCGTTGAAGACTCGATTGAGGCACCGGCGGAAGTCCTGGCCAGCAATGTGGCTCGAGCGAGTGCAACGGTTGTCGCTGACCAGCCAGTGCCGGAGCCGGTTGCGCAAGATGCAGCGGTTCATGAAGAAGCAGCGCCCCCTGAACCGGCGCACGCCGAAGAAAAAACGCCCGAGTCCGAGCCCTCACCAGTTAATAGCTGGTTCTCGCGACCAGCGAGTCCGTGGGATACCGATGTGCAGAGAAGTTCGCTGACGTCCACGTGGGATACCTCGAATCCAAGCTCTGTTGCGGTCGCGCATGAATCTGCGCCTGAAACCGAAGTGGGCGTGGAGGGCCATGCCGCGAACGGGCAATCGTCGCAAGATGAAGTCGCCACCGTGATCGCGGATGAACCGGCGTCACATAGCGCTGCGATGGCCGACGAAAAGCCTG
>JBBRPU010000261.1:0-5187 GCA_038227545.1 Candidatus Acidiferrales bacterium | reverse complement strand
GCCAAATTGTTGCGCGCCTTGCAGGAGCGCGAAGTGAAACCCGTGGGTTCCACGGAGCGGCGCCATATCAACGTGCGCATCATCGCCGCCACCAATCGCGATCTGGAAGAAGCCATTCGCACCGGGGCCTTCCGCCAGGATTTATATTTCCGGCTGAACGTGGTGCAGATGAAATTGCCCGCGCTGCGCGACCGTAAGAGCGATATTCCCCTGCTGGTAACTTCCTTCCTCGAAAAATTTTCCGGGCGTCACGGCAGCACGCGCACGATCTCCGATGAAGCCATGCGCCGGCTGATCACCTATGACTGGCCGGGAAATGTGCGCGAGCTGGAAAACGCCATCGAACGCGCGGTGGCCCTGGGCTCCGGTCCCATCCTGCATGCCGGCGACCTGCCCACCAATCTGCAATACTCCGCCAGCGAACGCGTGCCCGACCGCAATGAAATCCTCCCGCTCGACGAATTGGAGCGCCGCGCTATCCTGAAAACGCTGCGCGAAACCTCCGGCGACAAACTGGCCGCGGCGCGCATGCTGGGTATCGGGAAAACCACTCTTTATCGCAAGCTGAAGCAGTACAACATGAAGCACGAAGAGCAGTAAAAAAATTCGTTCCTTCCGGTTCCTGCGACCCTGTCGATCAGGATCGCGGTGGCATAGCCTTCCACCAATGGCGGCGGATTTTTTGACTTTTTCTTTGCCACTTCGCATTTAACCAGCGCATGGTCTGAAAATTTCGGTTCGTCCCTCCGCGTACCTAACGTTTCTTCCGCACACGCGCACGGCCCTAACTTCCTCGCTGTTTCTTGCGGCTCCAGCCACACCGCGATACCGCCGCCTCCACCGTTCAGGGTCACTCTCCAATTTACGGATTCTTCCCGGAACTGGTTCACTCTGGGAAAAATCGTGGTCCGAGTCTCGACATGGGATGGATTTTCAATTTTCGCACTTCCTCAAGCCGCGCAACTGATTGATTTTCTTTCGCTAACAAAACTTCACGGTTGGTCATATTGATGCAATAGCAGGCAGCAGCTTCTGGCCGCCGTCCGCCAGAAACGTCGGGCCACACGTAGGCAGTGCCGGGCACGTGGGAGCTCAGCGACGTATACGAATCCGAGGAATGCCAGCCGATGAGGGTATGGGGAAGAAAATCAGAATATCCCGCCATGATGGAAGTCGCGCGCGCAGCCGGCCAGGGCCTGCCCCGTACCGAATTGTTGCGCCAGACGTTGTCGGCGCTCGCCGGCGATGGCCGCGCCGACCGCGTCGGTGTGTGGCTGGAATCCGCCTATATCTGCGGCGCCACGAATCAAGGAGAACGCCCGGCCGCAACTTTTCGCGGGATGGTCTGGGATCGCGAAAGCGAAAATGTTCCTGGGGAATGGCAGATGTTGTCGCCGGAAGCGCCGCTGCCGCACGAATCGCTGCTGGCCGGGCGCAGCGTGGAATTCGATCAGGACGCCCTGCCGATTGTCGGGCCAACGCTGGAGCTGCGCCGCGCGCTGTTTGTTCCTGTGGGGCGGAGTGGACGCTTGCGCGGCGTGCTGTTGGCGGGCAGCCGGCAAAAGCATGGCGACGTCGCCGCCGGGTTGTTTGAATCCGCCGCCGCGGAGTTGGCGCTGGCCATGGAGCTCGACGAAGAACAACAGCGCTCCGCCGGCCGTTATGCCGATCTGGGCATCGCTAAACAGATGCTTGCGGATATGAACGCCATCCGGCAGCCCAGTCAGATCCTTGCCGATCTGGCCGCCGGGTGCACCGCCAACTCCGTAGTACCCGCGGGCCTGGGTGCGAGGTTCGCGGCCATTGGAATTCTTCCCGAAGGCCGCGGAATAGAAAACCTCAGAATCCATAGCGCACCGGCCATGGACTTTCTCTGGAAGAGTGGAGATCCGCTCTGGGGTAAGACCGTGGAAAGCTCTCCTTGCGCGGAAATCTGGCGGCAGGCGCTCGCGGAGCGCCGCTCGGTGTCCGGCAATTTCGAGACGCACCTGCCACGGGATCGCGCGGCGCGCAGTTCTTCAGTGGTATCGCCCTGGACGTCGTCACGCTCCTGGCATCACCTGGTGGCCCTGCCGCTCGAATCCGACGGCCACTTGACCGGCGTCCTGGTCGCCGGCTTTACTTCCGAAACCGCGCCGCTCGCGACCGTGGAACGCCTGGAGCTTCGGGCCGCGCTCGCGGCCACCGCGCTGGGCAGCTGGAAACGCGCTAACGAAGAAACTCGTTTGGCGGCCTGGCGAGAATCTCTGCTCGACAACAACACGCAGGCCACCGTGCTGCTCGACGAAGAGGGAGGCATCACCGCCTTGAGCGCCGCCGCCGTCCGGCTGCTTAACGAGCCACCGGACGAACGTCTGCGCGAACACTCGTTGGAACATCGCGAAGCGGACGGCGCCTTTGGCGCGGGTCACCGCCAGGGCGCGCAGCGCTTGATGCACTTGTTTCAAGACTCCGATCAATTGCGCATCACCACGTGGTGCGCGCGCGCGCTCGCGGGAAACAGCGACCGCCGCGGTGAGCCGCGCCACGGTCCCGCGGAATTGCCGGAAGCGATTTTGCGCAATGGAATCCGCGTGCGCCTGCGCCCGGCGCTCCCCGCCGGCGGAAGATTCGCGGCGGTCACGCTGGAGAGATGGGAAGAAGCGCTGCCCGTGCCACACGACAGCCGCGCCGAAAACGAGCTCACCAGCGTACTCGAGTGGCTCGACGAAGGCGTGATTCTGTTTGACGCCCAGGACCACGTGCGCGCCCTCAACAGCCGCTTTCTGCAGATTACCGGACTGCAGGCCGGGGACGCCGAGGGGTTGCTCGATCTCGACAGCCTGATCTCCAGGTTATCGCCGCGCATCGTGGGCCCGTGGAACTTCGCGCAGCGCTGGCGCAATCTGGCGCGCGGAATTGACGGCGGCATTCGCGAAGAACTGGAATTTGTCGGGCCCAGCCCGCGCATTGTGCAGCGCATGTCCCGTCCGATTCTGGATGGCCACGGACGCCGGCTGGGCCGCGTGGAAATTTATCTCGATCTGACCGGCCGCCGCGGATTTCAGTCCAAGTTGTTGCGCACCGAAAAGCTCGCGGCCCTCGGCCAGCTAATCACCGGCATCGCCCATGAGCTGAGCAGCCCGCTGACCAGCATTCTGGGCTACTCACAGGTATTGCTCCAAAAAGAGTCCAGCGGAAACAGCGAAGAAATTCGCCAGGTGCGGCACATCTTCGAAGAGGCCGAGCGCGCCACCGGCATCCTGCGGCAACTATTGTCGAACGCTCACGAGAGCAAGCCGCAGCTCGGGGCCGTGCCCATCAACCAGCTGGTGCTGCAGGGCCTGGAGCTGCAAAAGCTGAGCCTGGCTCAGGAACATATTCACGTCGAAACGGATTTGGATTCGAGCGGCCCGATGGTCTATGGCGACCCCGGCCAGCTCCAGCAGGTTTTCCTGAATCTCATGGGCAATGCCCGGCAGTCCCTGGATCAATCCGGAAAACATGGCCACATTCGCATTCGCACCAAGCAGATCGGCGACCAGCGCGTGCTGCTGGAAATTGCCGATGACGGTCCGGGCATCCCGCAGGAAATTATGGGACGCATCTTCGATCCCTTCTTCACCACCAAGCCTGCCGGAATCGGCACCGGCCTGGGCCTGGCCATCGTCTCCGGCATCGTTCGCGAACATGGCGGGCACGTGAACGTCTCCAGCCCGCCCGGTGGCGGCGCGATTTTTTCCGTGGCGCTGATGGCTGCGGGCCCGACCACCGCGACGCAATTCGCTTCCGGCGGCGACCGCATGTTGCTGGGCTACGCCGGCGGGACGCTTTCACCATTTCCCGTAGCGGACCTTCCGGTCCGGCGCCGCGACCCTGCCGCTGTTCAGGAACTCTCTCACAAACGCGGCCA
Source organism: Candidatus Acidiferrales bacterium (assembly GCA_038227545.1). Taxonomy (GTDB): domain Bacteria; phylum Acidobacteriota; class Terriglobia; order Acidiferrales; family UBA7541; genus Acidiferrum. Next base: position 1,295 of record JBBRPU010000261.1, on the reverse strand, counting down.
CCGCATTCTGGTGGTGGAAGACGAACCCACCGTGGCGCGCTTGATTGCCGATGTCCTCGAAGATGAAGGCTTCCGCGTGGACGTGCTCCTGGATGGTCAGGAAGCCTTGAAACAAGCGGCGCGCGAGACTTACGACCTGGTCATTTGTGACATGAAAATGCCGGGACTCGACGGCCAGCATTTCTATAAGGCGCTGGTAGCGTCCGGCAACGCCTTGAGCAAGCGCTTTCTCTTCGTTACCGGCGACATTGTCGCGCAGCACACCCAGCAGTTTCTGGAAGTTCATCGCGTGCCGCATGTCGCCAAGCCTTTTCGCATGGAAGAGTTGAAAGAGCAGGTGTACGCGGTACTCGACCGCAGCCTGCATCGCAAACCTAGCGTTGCGGGGGCGTCAAAAAATGGATGAGGTGCCAGCACGGTGATTGCGGAACGGCAAACAATTCTTCTGGTCATTGATGACGATCTGATCTGCACCGCGGCCCGCCGCGAACTGGAAACGCGGCGGCCCGATGTGCGCGTCTCCGCGGTGAACAGTGTGGAAGCCGCTTTGCGCCACGTGGAGCTGGCCGCTCCCAACGTCATTCTTCTCGCCGAGGGCTTGCGCGAGTCAGAGCTGAACGGGGAAGCCCTGCGGCTCGAGAAAGTTGTCAAAGCCCTGGGCATGTTCGCTCCCGTGGTGGTCATGGGAGTAGCCAGCCGCGACGTGGGGCTGAACGCCCTGATCGCCGCGGATGCCGCCGACTACGTGCCCCAGGCCGAAGGCTGCATGACCGTGGCTCTGGGTTTGCTCGAGCGCCGGCTCGATCGCGCGCGGCGCATCGCCGACAGCTCACCGGGCCTGCTCGATGGCTGGTCCAAGGATTTCGCGGAAGTGCTGCGGCACGAGTTGAATAATCCCCTGACGGGAATTCTGGGCAACGCGGAATTGCTGCTGGCGGAAATCAATCGCAAGAAAGACGGGCGCTTGCCCTTTGGCGGCCTCGAGCGTGTGGAAACTATCGCGGCGCTGGCCATGCGTATGCGCGAAACGGTGCGGCAGTTAAGTCATCAATGGGAAGTGCGTGGCGATCCGGCGGGTTCCCCACCAGCCTGAAACTGATCAGGCCAGTGAGCGTGTGGAAGAGACTGGTTTTACCGTAACGCGTGGGCTGGAATATGCCCGGTTTGCCACACTTACGGGAGCAGCAACTTGACGCTGCGCGCGTACTTTTTCCAGCAATCCCGCGATGAGCATGGCCCCGAAGACAAAATAACCCACGTTCAGGCACGCCGACATGACAAAAAGCACCGCTTGG
>JBBRPU010000260.1:0-5193 GCA_038227545.1 Candidatus Acidiferrales bacterium | reverse complement strand
TGACCGCTGCGGATCAGCGTGGCGCAGATCGAATTGGCAAGCTCCCGGGGCGTCACTTTGCAATTATCCGTAAAAATTGCGTTCACGTGAAATGGTGGTGTCGCATGCGGTGTTAACTGGAAGCTACTGTAGCGCAGCGATTTTCGCCAGGAACTGGTCAGCGATCTTCAGAAGTGGAAGTGCCACGCCGCAGAGAGCCGCCAAATTGCAATTTGTCGAAGCCGAAACGATTACGCAGCTGATCCGTGGCTTGCGTAAGCTTCTGCATCTTTTCGCGTTGTTCGGCGTGCAACAGATCGAGCTGTTCGCCGCCATGCGTGAATCCGCTGAGGCCGACCCCCAGCAGGCGCACCTTGCGCGTGCGATCACGATGAGCGATGAAGAGTTCCTGAAAAACAGCGTGGATGGCGGAATCCAGCGAGCCCGGTTCGCCCAGAGTTTTCGAACGTGTGTGCGTATCAAAACCCTGGTAACGAATCGTCAGCGTCAGCGTGCGCGCCGCCAGGCCCGCTTCGCGCAGCCGCTTGCAGGCTTTCTGGGAAAGGTGGCTCAAAATCGTGGCGAGGGCGTTCGCATCGTCAGTGTCTTCGTTGAACGTGTGATTTTGCGAGATGGATTTAGGCTCCGCATCCACCACGAATTCGTAAGAGTCGCCGCCGCGCGCTTTGCGGTAGAGCGCCGTGCCCCACTGGCCAAAGATTTTCTCCAGCTTTTCCTGCGGAAGCGCGGCGATCTGCTCCACCGTTTCAATGGACAGGGCCCGCAAGGCGCGCTCGGTGACTTTTCCGATGCCGGGGATTTTTCTCACTGGCAGAGGTGCCAGAAATCGCTCTTCGCGTCCCGGCGGAACCCACACAAGACCGCGAGGCTTCGCCTGATCGGAAGCCACTTTCGCTACCAGGCGCGTGGCGGCGAGGCCGCCGGAGCAGGGCAATCCGGTTTCTCGCGTGATGGTGCGCAAGAGTTTGTCGGACGCGGCAAATGGCGGGCCGTGCAGCCGCTCCGTTCCACTCAGGTCGAGATAGGCTTCATCAATGGACACCATTTCCACGACGGGAGAAAATACGGTGAGAATCGCAGCTACGCGGTCGCTCCATTGCGCATATTTCGCGTGGTGGCCGTCCAAGAAAATTGCATGGGGGCAAAGTCGTCCGGCGGTTCGCAATGGCATGGCCGACTGAATGCCGTATTTTCGCGCTTCATAACTTGCGGCGGTGACTACGCCGCGTTGATCGGGCCGGCCTCCGACGACTACCGGTTTACCTCGAAGCTCCGGCCGCTCCAACAATTCCACCGAAACGAAAAACGCGTCCATGTCTACATGAAGGATGGACGCAGAACCCGCAGCGGTCAGTTCAGCCGGCGCGTCACGCTTCGCTCGAAATCGCGCCAGGTCCGGCATAGCGACAGGGTACGCCCGTTAGTGAGTCGCGACAAATGCGATCGCGCCGGGCAACATGTTTGTTAGTCAGTGCAGTGTTCGCGGACGTTTTTTATATATGCGGCAATCGTTCGGCGGCGATGACACGCGGGATGCCCGCGAGATCGTTGGTGACCCCGACGGCTGTCCAGTCGCTCGAGTCCAACAGCGGTTGCACCGCTGGAAGGCTATCGTGACCCAGTTCAGCGACAAAGATTCCGCCTGGTTTCAAATGCCTAGCGGCGAGGGCAATCAAGCTGCCGTAAAGTTCATAGCCCTCTTCACCGCCGTATAGCGCGATGGCTGGCTCATGCTCGCGAACTTCGCGCGCGAGTGTCGGCGCATCTCGCCGGGGAATGTATGGCGGGTTGCTGACGAATAATTCAAAGGCACCCGAATCGCACGGAAGCGGTCGCATCAAGTCCGCCTCAAGAAATTGAATGCGATTCTCCACCCCATGACGTTTTGCATTCTTTCGCGCCACCTCAAGTGCCGCGGGAGAAATGTCGGTGGCATAAATCCGCGCTTCAGGCAGCTCTTTGGCCAGTGCGATTGCCAGGCATCCGGAGCCGGTCCCAATGTCCGCGATTAGAAAACCGTTGCCGTCCGTTTTTTGCGGACGTCCAGCTCGTAGCTCTCGCAATGCCAGGCGATCAAGCGCGACTTCGATCACATGTTCCGTTTCCGGCCGCGGAATGAGTACGTCCGGAGTTACGGCAAACTCCAGACTCCAAAACTCCTGCTTGCCGGTGAGATGCTGAGTCGGTTCGCCGCTCGCGCGCCGCTCAATCAGCGACAGATATTTATTTAGCCCGTCCGCACTCAGCAGTTCTTCCGGATGTGCGTACAGCCAGGCACGCTCGCGGTGAACCACATGCAGCAGCAGCAGTTCCGCCGCAAGCGTGTAGGACGCTACGTTCGCCTCACGAAGAAGCGAGATACCCGTTCGTAATGCCGCGCGAATATCCATTAATGGATTTGAGGCGTTGCGATGTCCGGCTAGTAGCGAATTGAAATTCTCAGACGGCCGCAATCGTCAGGCAGCGCCCAGCTCTTGATCAAGCCGCTCCGCTTCGTAGTGCGATACCAGCCCGTCCACCAGTTGCGCGAGCTTGCCGTCCATTACATCGGTGAGCTGATGCAGAGTCATGCCGATGCGGTGATCGGTGACACGATTCTGAGGAAAATTGTAGGTGCGGATTTTTTCCGAGCGGTCCCCGGTCTTGATCTGGCCGCGACGTTCCGCGCCGATGGCCGCCTGCTGTTTTTCCTGTTCCAGTTCGTACAGACGCGCGCGGAGCACACGCATGGCCTTGGCACGATTCTTGATTTGCGATTTCTCGTCCTGCTGAGAAACCACCAGGCCGCTGGGCAAATGCGTGATGCGCACAGCGGAATACGTGGTGTTTACCGACTGGCCGCCAGGTCCCGAAGAGCAAAACGTGTCTATGCGTAAATCCTTGGCTTCAATCTTGATATCAATTTCATCCGCTTCCGGCAGCACCGCCACCGTCGCGGCCGAAGTATGAATGCGCCCCTGCTGTTCGGTAGCAGGCACGCGTTGCACGCGGTGTACGCCGCTTTCGTATTTCAGCTTGGAATAAACTTTGTAGCCCTGGATGGCCGCCACAATTTCTTTCAAGCCGCCCAATGAAGAGGGAGAGCTTTCCAGTACTTCCACTTTCCAGCCCAGCGTTTCGGCGTAGCGCGAATACATGCGAAAAAGCTCCGCCGCGAACAGTGCGGCTTCGTCGCCGCCGGTACCCGCGCGAATTTCCACGATGACGCTTTTCTCGTCGTTGGGATCTTTGGGCAGCAGCAGCAGTTTTAATTCGCGCTCGACGATTTCCTTCCGCGCCACCAACTGTTTTTCTTCGTCGTAGGCCAGCTGCTTCATCTCTGAATCTTCCGCTTCCCCGATCATCTGGTGCGCGCCGGCCAGATCTTTTTCGATTTGCTTGAATTGGCGGTGCTTCTCGACGATCTGCTCCAGCTCAGAGTGCTGCTTGGCCACTTTCTGGAAGTGTGCGGTGTCCGTAACGATTTCAGACGTGGAAAGCTGCCGGGTGAGCTCGTCGTAGCGCGTGCCCAGCTGATCAAGTTTCTCAGACAGAGTAAGTGCAGTCATAAAATCCTCGCGAATCTTTATTACTGATCTGGGACCACTAGGTGAACTGCATGAGGAAGCCAGTGGAATGGTTCACGGGAAACCGCTAATAGAAGTTGGCGTGCACTGTCTAAAGATTAGCAGTTTTTTTGTTGCGCCGCACGAGCCACGCGCTGCCCAAGCCCATGAGGAGCAAAATTCCGGTGCCGGGTTCTGGAATGCCAACCGGAGGAGGAGTTCCGCCGCCACCACCAGGAGGAGGAGTGCCGCCACCGCCGCCTGGGGGAGGAGTACTGCCGCCACCACCCGGGGGAGGTGGATTGGAATGCCCGCCGCTAACGCCACCGCCGCCCGGAAGTGGAAAAAACGGAGCGACCGGCACAGATGGAGAATTCGGCGGTCCGCTCGATTCCGTGGATGATCCAGGGGGAAATCCTGCAGGCTGAATCGAAGAGGCCGCGAGATACGGCGTCGAGAGCGAAGGCGGAAAGACCGGAGCGTCGAAATCTTCCACCGTCGGCTCTACAAGCGCATTCGGTTTTACAGGTGAGGCGGAGACGCGATTTCCGCATCGCCCGCGAGCCATGGAGCGGCCATCCGTCAACATCGCTTCGCCCTTGGCCAGCACCATCTTGTGCTTGGTCCAGTAAACGGCTTTTCCAACACGATAAGAAACGTACATCAACTGCGGAGCATCCAGAGTTACGCGACGCACTCTGGCGAGATTGAAGTCGGAATAGTGCTCGGCGACCACCGCATCGGTGTTAACCGCCTGTTGCAACTCTTCGGAAGAGTCCGCGCCCCCAGGGATGATCGAATATCGGTACACGGGCCGCTGATTGGCGCCGGAAACCCTCGCAGCGGAAGGCAGCGGCCAGATCGGAGCTTGTGATGACAACATAGCCGATTGCGTATCGGAATCGGGGCCTTTATCGAAAGGCCAGACCAGCAGCAGATTGCAGCAGACCACCAGGAAGGTGACCGAAAGGTATCTTCGAGTCGCAAGGGATGCGCGCATGGCTCCGAGAATCTCCACCGGATTATGGCTGCGGGAGGCGGCACGAGAATCGGAAAGGCTGAAGGGCACCGGACACCTGGACAAGCAAAATAATGAGACGAGGACTTTGCTACGGTCTATTTTAGCACTAGTTCGTATAGAACTACATCAAAAAACTTTGTAACCAAACAGTTAACATCGTCACCAGTGTAGGCACTTCTAAGGTTTCGAATCTCTTCCGCCTGGCAACGCGCGTTGATGCCCGCCTGGATGTGTACTACGATTTGGTCTCCGACATGACCGAAACAGTTCAATCTGGAACACTAATCGCCGGTGTCGCGAATCGCCAGGCTACGGGCGGTGACGATGCGGGCTTTCTGTGGGATTTCTGGTACCCGGCGCTGCAGAGTTCGGAGATTGACGGCCGGAATCTGGTGACGGCCATGCTGCTCGAAGTGCCGCTGGTGTTGGGGCGCAGCAGCGAAGGTCAAGCATTCGCGATGCGAGACTCTTGCCCTCATCGTGGTATTCCCCTGTCTCATGGCCGGTTTGACGGAAAGGTTCTGGAGTGCAGCTATCACGGTTGGAAGTTCGACGCCTGCAGCGGTCAGTGTCTGGAGATTCCGTCCTTGTCGAGTCACGACAAATTGCGCGTGGATCGCATTTTTG
>JBBRPU010000259.1:0-5208 GCA_038227545.1 Candidatus Acidiferrales bacterium | reverse complement strand
CGGCGGTTTGATTTTTCGTGAATCGCGCGCGCCACCAGTTCCTTGCCCGTGCCGGTTTCGCCCAGAATGCACACACGCGTGTCGCTGGGAGCCACGCGGTCAATCTCGGCAAAGAGTTTTTTCAGCGCTGCACCACCACCGACCAGCTCATGTTTTCCGAGCTTGTGACGCAGCTCCTGATTTTCGCTTTCTAGCCGCGTCAGCCGCAGCGCATTATCAATCGTCAACAGCAGCTTGTCGGTGGAAAGCGGCTTCTCCAGAAAATCCAGCGCACCCAGCCGCGTAGCGCGCACCGCCATTTCGATGTTGGCCTGCCCGGAAATCATAATGATGGGAGTTTTGATGCCGGAACTTTTCATTTCTTCCAGCAGTTCGATGCCTGTTTTTCCCGGCATCACCACGTCCGAAAAAACCAGATCGAACGGTTCGCTGCGCAGCAACTCCACCGCGCGCGCGGCATTGTCGCACACGGTTACTTCGTGCCCAGCCATACGAAACGCACGCGAAAGCGACGCCAACGTATTGGGATCGTCATCCACGAGCAGCAGATGCGCTTTGCGAGGCAAGCAGTCTCCTGAAAATCGCACTCAGTCCGAAGCGGCGGCGAATTTGGGCGGCTCGGTTTTTCCAGATGCGGCATCGTCGCGCGCAGCTTCGCCGCGATCCATCTGGCGCTGCGGCAACTCGATGCGAATGGTGGTGCCGCGGCCCTCTTCACTGGTGATCGCGATGGTGCCGTGATGATCGCTGATTACCGACTGTACAATGGCCAGTCCCAGACCAGTACCCTGCGGCTTGGTGGTGAAATACGGCGTGAAAAGACGCGCCGATTCCGCGGAGCTCAGACCAATCCCCGTGTCCACGATCTCGATGCCAACTTTCTCGTCGCGATGCGAGGTTCGCAGCGTCAGCGTCCCACCTGTGGGCATGGCGTCCAGCGCATTCAGCACCAGATTCTGAAAGGCGCGATGCAGCATTTCCGGATCGGCGTCAATTTCGGGCAAATCTTCTTTCAAAAATAAGTCACGCGCGATCGCCGGCTTGCCAACTTCGTTGAAGCGCGCGTCGAAAAGCCGCAGCGCGTCACGCAGCGCGTCATTCACGTTGACGCGCTCAAACTTCGGCGCGGGCATTTTCGAAAAATCGCTGAAGCGCCCCACGATGGAATTCAAATTGGCCAGCTCCGCTTTCAATGTCGCGGTGGATTCGGTGAACACCTCCATGAACTGCTCATGATCCAGTTGGCGGGCGCGTTGCAAATTCTCCATAGTGATTTGCAGCGGAAACAAAGGATTGCGCAGCTCATGTGCCAGCCGCCGCGCCAGTTCCCGCCAGGCGGCCACGCGCTCGGTCTGCAGCAAACGTTCCTTCTGCACACCAAGTGTGCGGGTCATGTCGTTGAACGCCGTCCCCAGTTGTCCCACTTCGTCGTAAGTGCGCACATCAATGCGCGCGTCCCAGCGGCCCGACGCGACCGCGCGCGAAGCCACCGCCAGCTCTTCCACCGGCCGCGTAATGCGCGCCGAAAACCACCAGGTCATCAGCAGCCCAATCAGTAAAGCAGAAGCGCCCACGGCCCCGGCAATCAGTTCAATGCGTCGCGTCAGTGACACCAGTTCGCGGCGCGAACTCCCCACCAGCAAAATCCCCAAAACTTCATTGTTTCTTCCCGTCAACGGAATGGCGTGAAATGTTTCGGCGCTGGCGGGATCCGCGCTCCAATTGATGGCGCCGACCACCGGCTTTTGCGTCTGCTTTTGTCCCTGCTCGATCAAGGAAATGTATCGTTCCGGATGCTGCGCGGGTCCGTTGGCGTCGGTGAGCTCGGCAGGTGCAAACCCCGGCTCCAGGTTTTGATACAAAAGCGTTCGCATTCCCGCCGGCAAAACCAGCGATGCCAAAAAATTCTGGTCCAGCCGCCGCCCGCCAATAATGTAAAAGTTTTTGTCGCCTACCGGCAGCGTGCGCACCACTGTCAAGGACAGCGCAACACCGTCCGGCAGCTCTTCCTTATTCAAGAACGCACCGGTTTCACGCCAGCTTTTGTTGGCGGTAACCCAGTCGTTCTTGTGTCCCACGCGCGAGGGATATTGCGCGGAAGAAATCAGCGTTCCATCGGAATTTACGAACTGCACGAAGTCCAGCCCGTGATCCTGCGCGGCACCCGTGCCGTCATGCACATAAATGGATTGATCGGCGTTGGGTCGCGCCAAATCCAGAGCCATTCGCACGGTGATTTCCGCGTTGGTGATGTTTTCGACCTGGTGCACCACTTCCTCTCCGCGTTGCGCAAACTCTTTTTGGAATTGCGCCACCAGTGCTTCCGTGCGTTGCGCGTCCAGTTCTTCAAAGGCTGCGCGCGTGTAATGCGTCACTCCGTAAGCAACCACAAGCACCGACGCCAACAGCGTCAGCATGAACACCAGCATCAGTTTGCTGCGAAAACTCACGAAGCCACCTCAACAGCGAAGCTCTTTCGAACTGCGCGCATGCGCTCGCCGACGATCATGAAGAAGAAAGCATATCCCGATTAACCGTCGAGGTAAAAGGTTGCGGCGCGGTGCGAACAACTGCTCGCCAACCGCGCCGCAACATAACCCGCAAACAGTCCCTTATCAGGGCCGCCGCGGCGTCTTGCGTTGTACCGCCGCGCTGGTGGTCGGCTGGCTGGCGCCGTCCGCATCGTCAGAAGCACTTCCCGAGGGGCTGCCCAATCCGGAAAACGCGGAGCGCATAACGTCGCTCGCAAAGAAATTCCTGCCGTCCATCGGCACCATCATAATTTGCAGTTTGTCCGATAGCCGCTGCGCGATGATCTTCTGGATCAGCATCGGATTGGACTTCAATACCGCCGCTTCAAACTTCATACGCTCGGAATCCGCCACCGCCGTCACCCGGATGCGATTGGCTTCCGCTTCCGATAAATTTCGCTGGCGTTCCACCTCCGCTTTGCTGTCAATCACCTTGGCCTGCGCCGCGGCTTCCGCGTTTTGCAGCGTAGCCTCCTTGCGCGCCTGCGCTTCCAGCTTGCTTTGTTCGATTTGCTTCTGCTTCAGCGGTAGCGTGTACTGCATGGCGTCGGACTCGGACTTCGCCTGCAGCACGCGAACTTGCGCCTGAGCTTCCGCCTGCTTCACGGAACGAGCCTTCTGCGCTTCCGCTTCCAACTCGGCAATCTTTACTTCTTTGAACTTGATGTCCTGCTCCGTCGTCAACCGCTCGTCTTCCTGCTCTTTCAGCAGCAGTCCTTCGAGCCCCTTGGCGTATTCCTCCGGCAATTGAAGGTCGCGCAGCAAAACCTCGCGCACCTCGATGCCATCGCCGGCCAGGCGCGCGGTGATGGCTTCCGCGGCTTTAGAGCGCAGCTCTTCGCGCTTGGAAGCAAAAATCTCGCGCGTCATGTAGTTGGGCGCAAGCTGCCGGTAAATTGTGGACACCACCGGCGCGACCACTTGATCGCCAACCGGCTGAGGCAGATTGGAGTGTATCGAATCCAGCCGCCGCGGATCGAGCTTGTATCGAACGGACACGGCCAGCCCGATATTGAGCCCTTCACGCGCCTGCACCGAAAGCACCTCGCCCTTTTTCTTATCGGTCTCCGCCGCCACCGTCGTGTACACCTGCTCGCGCGTATCGTACAGCGCCACGCTGTCTATCAGCGGCGTGACGATATGCACGCCGGGGTACAACGTGCCGGGACGCGCTCCTGAAATCTGGCTGATGCGTACTCCCGCCGACCCGTCTGGAATAACCACGATGCTCAACGCCAGCAGCACCGGCAAAACTGCGGCGGCCGCTAACTGCTGCGCGAGCCGCCAGCGCACCGGCACTAAAGGGGGCAGTGGTCCCGACAATTCCAGGGCGGTCTCGCCACTCTCTTTCCGCCGAATGAGTTGACGCAACTGCTGCGCAACGTAAACATCGTAAACAACCAGGGCCGCGGCGCCGCTAAAAAGTCCTACTCCCAGAAGCGTCAGTAAATATTTCAAAGCCAGCATGATGTTGCCCCCTTCTTTCTTTCTGTTTTGCTGCAAATAAAATTCTTCGGCCCGATGGGCCTAGAGACGCCCCGCGTACGCACGAGTGACTTGCACAATCCCGGGAACCAGACCCAGACGCGCCGCACTTTTCCGGAACCACCGCTCGAAACTTGACCCGCCGTCGCCGGACGCATCAGCTGAAACGTCGCGCGCAGCAACAACCAGTTCACGAGTGCCGCCGCACCCGCGGCAAACACTGTGGTGATAACCAACGTGCTGAAATGAAGTAAGCCGATCATGGTGCTCTCCTCGCAAACTCGCGTGGCCCTTGCGGCCACCTCACCTCCAATCGCAAGCCTTGTGCCGTATTCAGGAGGTTGCAAACGAAGGAGTTACGTAGACCGCTAGACGTTCAAATGTGGGGAGCAAAACACGGTGTGGGCACACCGACGCGCCCGCAACCGTAATTGGCGGCACTCGCAATAAGGCGTAATCTAGTGGTAGCGCAGCCTCAAGTCTTGGCGAATCGCCGGGCTTGCGGCGCGGCGCAGTGAACGGATCATGCAGACCACCTCAGGCTTTCGCATCGGCAGCGTCCTCGGGATTCCCATTTATCTGCACGCCAGTTGGCTGCTGATTTTTGCGCTGATTACCTATTCCCTGGCGATGCAATTCACGCAACTGCACCCGCAGTGGAGCGTCACGCAGCACTGGACCGTCGGCCTCGCCACCAGCCTGTTATTTTTTGCTTCCATACTTTTTCACGAGCTGGCCCACAGCGTCGTGGCCATGCACTACAAAATTCGTGTGGTCTCCATCACACTGTTTATTTTTGGAGGAGTAGCGCGCATCGGCCGCGAGCCCTCGAAAGCCATCCAGGAATTCAACATCGCCATCGCCGGGCCGCTCTCCAGTTACGCGTTGTGCGCTTTCTTTACCGGCCTGACGCTTTTTTCACCGTACAGCGACGCGCTTGGCGCGCTGGCTCAGTGGCTGGCGCAAATTAATTTCGCGGTTGCCACCTTCAACCTGCTGCCGGGATTTCCTCTCGATGGCGGCAGGATTTTTCGCGCCGCCGTTTGGGGCGCGACCAAAGACTTCACGCGCGCCACGCGCAGCGCCGGCGTCGCGGGCCAGTTGGTCGCGTACGGATTAATGCTGGTGGGCGCGTGGTTCGCCACCGTCAAGAGCGATTGGCAATCGGGATTGTGGCTGGCCTGCATCGGTT
>JBBRPU010000258.1:0-5218 GCA_038227545.1 Candidatus Acidiferrales bacterium | reverse complement strand
GCGCATTTCGTAGATTTCCGACTCGCGCGAAGGCGCCCGATTAGCTTCTGATTATTCTCTGCTGTATAAGCTTCCATGTACGCACAAAAACTTAATGTCACGGTCGTGATCCGCGGCGTAGCGAAGCCGTGCCCGCTGGAATGGCTCGACCAATTCTGCATGCGCAATTTTACGAATGCGGCGGAGTTCGACGACACTTTGCCGGTGGCGGACGGAAAAATTGAGTCGAGTTTTCGGCTGACCCCGGAGCGATTTGCAGAAGGGCTGGGCGCGTGGTTGACGCAGCGAGGCAAGGGCGAAGGGCAGCCGGTGGTTGTGGAAGTGAGCGTTGAGCCGCGGCGGGCGGTCAAAAGTTAGCTGAAGTTTTTCAGTTCGTGAGTGGCTCGCCTGTGGGGAGCTGGTGGAAGAGCAAGAGAGGTCCTTCGGCTGCGTGAGCCGACTCGTTCGCAGGAGCGAACGAGAGGAAAAATCCGGCTCACTGCGCTCAGGATGACAGTTTGGGTGGTGTGGGCAAACAAGAGCGAAATTCACTGCGATCTGGGTGACAGTCTGGGTGGTCGCGAATAAAAAAGGCGAGGCTCACTGCGCTCAGGATGACAGTTTGGGTGGTGTGGGCAAACAAGAAGGGCGAAATTGACTGCTCTCTGGGTGACAGTTTGGGTGCGCGCGAATAAGAAAGGCGAGGCTCACTGCGCTCAGGATGACAGTTTGGAGTTTGTCGGGATTGCTGTGGTTTGCGGTGCGGCGGTTTCAGGTGCGTTCATGCCCACCAGTTCGAGAATTCTTGGCAGCACCTCTCGGGTGGCGGCTTCTCCGGCGGCGACCAGTTCTGGCGTGCGCGTAAAATCATCCCACACGAAAGATTTCATGTCCGGCTCGATGACCACATCGGCTTGCTGGCGCCACGCGAGATCGGAGTGGCGCTGAATGATATTGAAAGAACGGCTGAGAACATCGGTGAAGGTGCGCGGCGCTTGCGTGTTGGCGGCTTCCAGATAAACGGCGATGACAATATCGGCGCCGAGCAGCGTCACGCCTTCCACCGGAACCGGGGAGGTGAGAAAGCCGTCCACCAGCGTGCGCTCCTCAAATTGAATGGGCACGAACAGTCCCGGATACGCGCAGGAACCACGGAGCGGCGGCAAGAGCGGGCCGCGGGTGTAATAAATGGTGATGCCGGCGTTGATGTCGGTGGCGGCGACGGCCAGTGGCGTGACGAGATCTTCGAAATTTTTCGCGGGCGTGAGCCGCGCCAGATATTTTTCCAGGCGTTGATTGGTGGCGAGACCCAGCCAGGAGGGGGTCCAGCGGCCGAAATCCGTGAAGCTGGTGTGCGCGCCGATGCGTTCCATTTCCTCGAGCGGCGTGCCGGCACAATAGGCCGCGCCGATCAGCGCTCCGACGCTCGTTCCGGCGACAGCGTCAATGTGGATGCCCGCGTCGCGCAAAACTCGCAGCACGCCGATGTGCGCGATGCCACGTGCGAAGCCGCCGGCCAGAGCGAGGCCGACTCTGCGGCGCGCGGGAACGTGGTTCGCGGCATCGCCGCCGGAAGGCTCGGTCTTGTGGTCCTGCCAGTGGCGAATTACGCTCGAGATCACGGGTTCGGGCATACTGCAAACAGTCTAGATGCTAACGAAGTTTGTGTCAGTTGGATTGACCCCCGGATGTTGAGCTTGTAACCTGTCCCTCCGTACACGCGCGTCAAAAAGGCCAATCCGTGAGCCAATCCATGAAACGTCGCATTGAAAAAGCTGTGGTGCTGGGCGCCGGAACGATGGGAGCGCGAATCGCCGCGCACTTTGCAAACGCCGGGGTGCCGGTGCTGCTGCTGGATATAGTGCCGCCCGGGCTGAGCGCCGACGCGACTGCCGTGGACCGCAACAAGATTGTGCGTGCCGGACTGGACGCGGCGAAAATATCAAAGCCTGCCGCGTTTTTTACGGCGGCGCTGGCCGAAAAAGTCTCCATCGGGAATTTTGAAGATGATCTGGCGCGTTGCAAGGACGCCGATTGGATTATTGAGGTGGTGGCCGAGAATCTGGAGATCAAGAAAAATCTGCTGTCGCGCGTGGCACAATTTCGTAAACCGGGCGCGATTGTCACTACCAACACTTCCGGCTTGCCGGTGCATTTGATCGCGGAAGGCATGAGCGAAGAATTTCAGGAATGCTGGGCGGGCACGCATTTTTTCAATCCTCCGCGCTACTTGAAGCTGGTGGAGCTGATTCCCGGACCGAAGACATCTGGAGAAGTGCTGGAGGCGTTGGCGGAATTTTGCGATCGGCGGTTGGGCAAAGGCGTGGTGGTCGCGAAAGACACGCCGAATTTTATCGCCAATCGCATCGGCACATTTTCCATGCTGAATGCTTTGCGACTGATGGACAAGCTGGGCATGACCATTGAGGAAGTGGATGCGTGCACAGGACCAGCCATTGGCCAGCCCAAGTCCGCGACGTTTCGCACCGCGGACATTGTGGGCCTGGATGTGTTGATGCACGTGGTGAAAAACATTTATGAAAGCGCGAGTGGCGATGAGTCGCGCGAAATGTACAAAGTGCCGGAGCTGCTGGAAGAGATGGCGCGTCGGAAGTGGCTGGGCGATAAGACCGGGCAGGGTTTTTATAAAAAACTCCGCGGAGAAGGCGAGAAAGAAATTCTGACGCTGGACGCGAAAACGATGGAGTATCGCCCGCGGCAGAAAGCGCGTTTCGCTTCGCTGGAAACGGGCAAGACCATTGAGGATACGCGCGAGAGACTGCGCGCGCTGCTGGGGCCGTTGTTGCAAGGGCAAAGCGGCGACCAGGCGCAACAATTTCTGTGGAGCTCACTTTCAGAAACGTGCCTGTATGCCGCACGGCGCGTGCCGGAGATTTCCGACCGTGTGGAAGATGTGGACCGCGCTATGCGCTGGGGATTCGGATGGGAGTTGGGGCCGTTTGAGTTGATGGATACGCTGGGAGTGCCGGCGTTCGCCGCGCAGATCAAAAAAGAAGGGCGAGCGGTGGCTCCGGTGATCGACAAATTGCTGGCGAGCGGCAGAACTTCGTTTTATTCGTCAGAAAAAGGGGAGGCCGCGGTTTTTGAGCCTGCCGGCGAGATTAAAAAAGTGGCAGAGGCGCGCGGGGTGATTTTTTTGAAGTCCGCGAAAGAAGCGGGGAAGGAAGTGGAGCGGAATTCCGGCGCCAGCCTGATTGATCTGGGCGATGGCGTGGTGTGCTGCGAATTTCATTCTAAGATGAACGCCATTGGCGCGGATTTGATTGCCATGATTCACAAAGGATTGAAACGGCTGGACACGGATTTCGACGCCATGGTAATCGCCAATCAGGCGGTGAATTTTTCTGTGGGCGCGAACCTGATGCTGGTGTTGATGGGCGCGCAGGAACAGGAATGGGATGAGCTGCATCTGGCGGTGAAGCAGTTTCAAAACGCGAATCTGGCGATTAAGTATGCGCGCAAGCCGGTAGTGGTCGCGCCGCAGGGCATGGCGCTGGGCGGCGGATGCGAAGTCAGTTTGCATGGCGCGAGAATTCAGGCGGCGGCGGAAGCGTATATGGGGCTGGTGGAAACGGGCGTGGGATTGATTCCCGGCGGCGGCGGCACGAAGGAAATGATGATTCGCGCCAATGAGCGCGCCGGCGGCGGCGAAGACCTGGATTTATTCCACGCCATGAAGCCGGTGTTTGAAACTATCGCCATGGCGAAAGCGGGAACGAGCGCGGAAGAATGCCGAGAACTGGGATATTTGCGGCGCGAAGATGGCGTGTCTATGAATCGCGACCGCGTGGTGGGCGATGCGAAGGAAGCGGCACTGGCGCTTGCGCGCAATGGATACCGGGCGAGCGCGGCGAGTTGGCAGGAAGGCGCGCAGACGACGCAGATTAAAGTGCTGGGCGAACAATTTTTATCTGGCGCGAAACTGGCGATTCATATGCTGCAACGCGGCGGGTACGTTACTGACTACGATGCACACGTGGGACGCAAGCTGGGCAATATTTTGGCGGGCGGGGAGCTGACTTCGCCGCAGTTCGTCAGCGAACAGTACGTGCTGGATCTGGAACGCGAGGCGTTCGTTTCTTTGTGCGGCGAGAAGAAAACGCAGGAGCGCATTGCGCACACGCTGAAGACCGGAAAACCGCTGCGCAACTGAAGCGCTTCGCAGACAAATTATGGATCCGCTATTTCTATCGTTGCGGCTGGCCGCGTGCGTATCGGCAATTTTGTTGCTGGTGGGTATGCCGCTGGCGTACTGGCTGGCGTTTTGGAAGTGGCGTGGCAAGTTTTTGGTGGAAGCGCTGGTGGCTTTGCCGCTGGTGCTGCCGCCAACGGTGCTGGGATTTTACGTTTTACTGGCACTGGGTCCGCACGGGCCGCTGGGGAAAATCTCGGACGCGATTTTTCATCGCGGGCTGGCGTTTACGTTTGGCGGATTGTTGCTGGCTTCGGTGCTGTACAGCTTGCCATTCGCAGTGCAGCCGCTGATCGCTTCCTTTGAGGGCATAGATCGCCGGTTACTGGATGCTTCGGCGGTGCTGGGCGCGGGGCGGCTGCGAACTTTCACCAAAATTATCGTGCCGCTCGCGTGGCCGGGAATTTTGACGGCGGTGGTTCTCAGCTTCGCGCATACCCTGGGTGAATTTGGCGTGGTGCTGATGGTGGGCGGAAACTTGCCGGGGATCACGCGCACCGTTTCCATCGACATTTATGATCACGTGCAGTCGCTGGAGTACGCCGAGGCCAATCATATGGCCGCGCTGCTGCTGATCATTTCGTTCACGGTGCTGGCGGTGGTGTATGGCGTGAATCGTAAAGTGGGCCGGAACATGTGGGCCTCGTGGGCCAGATAATTCCGGCGGCGTTGGCCGCGCGAGTGCAAAAGACGCGGCGCGAACAAGAACGTTCTCTTTTTGTACTCGATGTGCAACTTGAGGTGCCGCCGGGCATCACTATTTTATTTGGCCCTTCGGGCGCTGGAAAATCCACTTTGCTGGATTGCGTTGCAGGATTGGTGCGACCGGACGCGGGGAAGATTACCCTGGGCGAAGAAGTGCTGCTGGACGTGGAGCAAGGCGTGGATGTTCCGGCGCGGCAGCGAAAAATCGCTTACGTGTTTCAAAACCTGGCTTTGTTTCCGCATATGAGCGCAAAGCAAAACGTGGCGTACGGCCTTGCGGATGTGCATGCACCGGAGCGCGAGGAACGCGTTTTGGCGATG
>JBBRPU010000257.1:0-5228 GCA_038227545.1 Candidatus Acidiferrales bacterium | reverse complement strand
GTCTACGTTCGCGCTAATGGAATGCGGATCGAAGCGCACACTATTGGTCACGTTGAAAACTTCCCAGCGAAATTGCAGTTTGGCGCGTTCGGTGAGTGAGAAGGTTTTGTCCAGCCCGGTGTCCCAGCTGTAGTAGCCATCACCGCGAAGAGGATTGCGCGTTCCCGATTCACCGGGAAGAGCGATGCGGAAACTGTTGAAGACGGCATCGGGATTGGCAAAAATCTGCGGACCAGCTCCGCGCTTCGTGGCGCTCAGAGGAATCGGCTGAGTCTGAGTGGCAAATCCTTCGATGTCCCAGTTGGTTGGCCAGCGCGAGCCGTTATCTACGGCAAACGGCAGGCCACTCGTCCAGCGAACGATACCGGTGAGTTGCCAGCCGCCGATCACGGCGTCAATCACTCTGTTGGAGCCGCTGGCGAAACGCCGGCCGCGGCCGACAGGAATATCCCAGAGATAGTTGGCATTGATCTGGTGCGTCATGTCGAAATCGGAGACGCCGCGCAACTGATCGGGTTGCCAACTATTGATGATTTGAGCATTGTTGTTGCCGCCGGAAGTTCCCAGACGTTCGGCCTGCGAAGTCCAGTCAATGGATTTGGAATAAGTGTAGTTCAGGTCAGCCTGCAAGCCGCGGCGAAACCGGTGATGCATGACCACCTGCATGGCGTGGTAATAAGACTTTCCGATGGAGCGCCAGGCGTACAAGGCTGAATATTGGCTGTGATAAAAGCGGTAGCTCGGATAGGTGTGATTGCCGGTGTTGATTCCGGCACCGGACTGTGAATCCGGCAGATCCAACTGAAACAAGGCATACGTTTCGTTTCCGGGGTTATTTAAAAAAACTTCATACACATTTTGCGTGGCGGAAAGCGGGCCAAAGCCGATGTCGGCGCCGTCAAGCGCGCCGAAGAGCGTCTGCCAGTATGGGGAATTCTGGACCTGACTGACATCGGTACCCGCGTTTCCCAGCCGGGAGAGCGCCGCAGCCGCGCTGAAGTAATCTGTGCCGGCAGCTTTGATATTCAGCGGCATGGCCACGTCCTGCTGCACCAGCAGTCGGTGCGCGAGACGGCCGACGTAAGAGACTTCAATGGAAGTCGAAGGGGTGAGCTCGCGAGTCACCGAAAAATCGAGCAGATTTGAATATGGGCTCTTCACTTTGCTATCTATGCCCCAGCTGATGGCAAATAAACCGGTGTCGGGAGTCGCGGGGAAACCTCCTGCGGGCGCGGCGGGCAGCAAGCCGGTGGGAATGTCGGAGATGCCCTGGAAGCGCGGTGCGGTGGTGGTGCTGAGAAAACCCGGCGGATTAGAGATGTTGCTCGACAATCCGAAAGATCCAGAAGTGTCGAAGGTGTTGACGATGGCGGCGCCGAAATGATCGTAAATCAGGCCATAGCCAGCGCGAATGGAACTCTTGCCCGCGCTACCGAAAAGCGCGCCAAGCAGTCCATGATCGAACGAGGGAGACCAGGCGAGCGCGATGCGTGGAGAGAAATCATTTTTGTCGGGGCTCCAGAAATCGGGCCGACCGTTGGAGCGTCCATTCAGACCGAAGGAAACGGTGGGAACGTCGCTTGCGGAACCTCCGGTGGCACCCTGCTGTGCGCTGGAGTTGTAAAAGGCGCCGAGAGCGTACGGCTGGCAAGTTGAACCGCTTAACACGCAGGGACCAACCTGCGAGCCGTGGATTTCCGTGGGCACCTGCAAGTAGGAATATTTCAGGCCGAGTGTGACGGTGAGGCTTTTGCGGAGCCGCCAGGTATCCTGCCCGTAAAAATCCCATTCGTTCCAGTGATACTCGCGCTGCACCGGCGCGCCGAGAGCGAGCGCGGCGCCACTCTTGTTGTAGTTATAGATGGCATCACCTTCGGTGACCACGCCGACGAGATCCATGATGGTGCTGTCGTAGTTGAAGCCGCCGGACGGATCCACGGCCGCATATCCGGAGGCTGCGGGGTCCAGAGGCTGACCGGTATTGGCGACGGCGGAAGAGGGCCCCAGCCAGCCCGTGTTGATGGACGCGCCCGGGAAAGAATTCGCGGTGCTGACACGCGCGTCGTGGATGATGCGCAAGTTGGTGCCAAATGAAAAGCTGTGATTTCCGCGCGTCCAGGCGACATCTTCCACAAAATTATTGACGGGGATGCGGAAAGCGCTGGTGCGTGTGAAAGCCTGGGGAGAATCGAGGCCCTGCAGACCGACAGAAGACTGGGTGGACGCTCCAGAGTTGGAGCCGCCTTGGCGGGTAAAACCCCAACGGAAGTTGCTGATCAGCGTGGGACGGAGAATCGCGGTATAGCCCACCGCGAAGCCTTTGTTGTTGGTGAGTAAGCTGCTGGCGGCGGGCTGCCCTGGAAATTGCGGGCTACCGGGCTCAGCATCGTTCACCAGGTTGCCGCGCCAGAAGAGGATGTTGTTGCTGTTGAGATTGTAATCCAGACGCGCGATGTAGGTGTTGTAGCGGCGGTGCAGAGTGTTCACGAAGCGGAATCCGAAGGTGTTGAGCTCATCTCCGACACCCGTGAAAACGTTGGCGGCGGGATAGGAATTAAGAACGGCAAGCATGGGCTGGTTTAAACCCACACCCTGAGGGTCCATATTTTGGATCTCGTTGGGACCGAGGGCGTTGTAGCCGGGGGCGAAAGAATACGATTGACCGCTGAGACCTTGGATACTTCCGCCCGGGCACGTGGACGTATCAGGTGAACCATCGGGCTTGGTCTGACAAAGATACTGCACTACGCCATCGCGCATGGCGGCGCCGGGCACGCTATGCGTCTGCACACTGCCCTCGGAATCGCGGCGTCCTTCGTAATTAGCGAAGAAAAATAGTTTGTCTTTGCGGATGGGACCACCAACGGCGCCGCCAAAAATATTTCTGATGAGCTGAGGTTGCTTGTTGGGCTCCCCGTTCTGCAATTGAGTCTGCTTGTTGAAATAGTCGTTGGCGGTGAAGAGCGAGTTGCGATTGTATTCGTACGCGCCACCGTGGAAGGAATTGGTGCCGCTCTTGGTGACGAGCGTAACTTGCGCGCCGGAGCCGCGGCCGGCATCGGCATTGGGATTGCTGGTGGTCACGCGGAATTCCTGCACCGAATCTTGCGTTACGCGCAGGACACTATTGAAGGCGAACCCCTTGTTCTGATCGTTGACGTCCACGCCATCGAGAGTGACGTTGGACTGGTCGCTGCGCGCACCGTTGACGGCACCGCTGCGAGAGTCGCTGTCATCGTTGCCGGCAAACTTGCCGAGAAAAGTGACGCCGGGCTGGAGGCTGAGGAGCTCCACGACGTTGCGGCCTTCAATGGGCAACGAGGAAACCTGGGTTTCGTTGAAGGCGTTGCCGAGGGTGGCGTCGGAAGTATTCACGGTGACGGCGGCCTCGGCGGATACCAGGACTTCTTGCTTGACGGAGCGCACGCTGAGGTCCACGTCAACCGTCGAAGCGGTAGCCACCAGCAGGTCCAGCCCTTCGCGGCGCACGGACTGAAACCCCTCCGCGCCGGCATCGAGCGTGTAACTGCCGGGCTGCAGCTGGACGAATTCGTAAGCGCCGTTGGCGTCGGACTCGACTTCACGCACGGCGCCGGTATTCGCAAGAGTGAGTTTTATTTTGGCCCCGGAGACGGAGGCTCCGCTGGCGTCGGTGACGCGTCCGCGAAGGGTGGCCACGGATTGGGCGAGGGTGACGGACGCATAGCAGAGTAGAAAAACAAGCACACACCATCGCTTCATGGAGATCCTCCAAAGCTAATTGAGTCCCAAGGCGGACTACTAGAACACGGTGGACGCGGTCATGCAAATCAAAAAAGCGCGTTAGATTGAAGAGGATGCCTAGTTTCAGAAAACGAAATAAGGTGCTACGTAACTTTCACGATAATTTTCGCGGCCAGGGACATAAAGTGGTGGAAGGCAAATTGGCTCAATCGGAATTTCTCGTTAGAGCCTGCGTATGGAAGTCAAAAACCGCACCCTTAGTACCGAAGGGTGCGGCACCCGACGCATCTATCCATGTGTAACTTGAGCGAGCATTTCCCCAGCGCGTTAAAACTGGAGTCGCAGGCCCAGCTGCAGGACGCGCGGGCCGCCGCCGCCGAGACCGGGGTTTCCTTGCGCTGCGTCGGGGGTGGAGGAGATTTCGCCGGCTGGCGATGAGCCGGGCGAGATGAAGCCGTTGGGTAGCGAGAAATTTGGATGATTGAAAAGGTTGAAGAACTCGGTGCGGAATTGCAGGTTCATGTTTTCCCGGATGGCGAAATTCTTGGAGATGGAAAAATCCACGTTTTTGAAGCCGGGGCCGTAAATCTGGTCGCGGCCCAGGTTGCCGAAATCGCCGGCGGGATTGGCAAAGGCGTTGGGATTCAGATAGCCGGTGGAAGGCGTCCAGTTGGGAAGAATGAAGGGTTGGCCTGGAACCACGTCGGGGCGCTGATGGCCGTTGTTTCCCCCACCGGTTAGAACGGGAATTGGGCGGCCGGACTGCAGGGTGAAGATGGTGTTGAGCTGCCAGCCTTCGGCGAGCAATTTTGGAAGATGCGCGATCGAAGGGACCTGGTAGTTGATCGCGGTGGTCCAGCGGTGGCGCGTGTCGAAGGTGGAGGGGCCTTTTTCTGCGGGCAGGTTAAAGGAATCCTGCGGAAAAGCCGCGCCCGCAAAATTAAAATCTATGCCATCGGAAGCGCCGTCGAGCGACTTGGACCAAGTGTAGGTGGAAAATCCAGAGACGCGGTGCCAGCTTTGGAAACGCCCGGTGAGCTGCCCGGCGTGATAGGTGGAAGCGCTGCCAGTGGAAAGGACATCAATGGTGGAATAGTTTGCGTTGATGCCGTTTTGATTCAGGTCGTAGAGTCGAACCAGCTTGGTGCCTTTGCTGCCGACGTAGCCGGCTTCCAAACTGAAGTACCCGCCGAGTTCCTGCTGCACATTCAGATTCCAGGTTTGCACGTACGGCGTGCGCAGATTGTGGTCGGTGATGAAGATGCTGGGCTGCACGGGCGGTCCGGCGGGCAGCGTGAAGACCGGCGCACCGGGAGCGGTTCCGTTGTAAGCATCCTGATTAAAATCCAGCGGCAGGATGGCTTGCGGTCCGACAGGGTTCGCGCCGATGCCTGCGGAGTTGGTGAAATTGGCTTGCGCGAGATGCAGCGGAATGTAGTCGTAGTACACGCCATAGGCGGCGCGCACCACGGTGTGCGGGCGGACGCTCCAGGCAAAACCGATGC
>JBBRPU010000256.1:0-5281 GCA_038227545.1 Candidatus Acidiferrales bacterium | reverse complement strand
TTTCAAGCGCGCTCACCTCGGTTCGTTGCCCGAAGAGACGCAATCCAATCTTGGCATGATGATGGGTATGAATTCACAGTTGGACGCCAACACGCAGGCCCTGAGCCGCGCGCAACAAGACAAGGCGTTCAACGAGTCGCTGCTGGGGCAGGAAGAAGCCAACTGGAAACAGCGGCGTAGCGGCGGCACCAACGCGGACTCCGCGGATCAACAGCTCGTCCTGTTGCAGGATCAATTGACGGTTTTGTTGTCTCGCTATACGCCCGATCACCCGGATGTGATCAAAACGCAAAGCCAGATTGCGGAGCTGAAACGCCGCATGGCTGAACCCGTCAAGGAAGTTGTCCCCGATTCCAACGCGCAGGCTGCTCACGAACCGCCTCAGATTCAGACGCTGCGAGCAAAAATAAGACAGAACGATGCAACCATTGCGAATCTGCAGCGGCAACAGGGCAGCATCCAGGCCCAGACTCGCCAGCTGCAAGGGCGGGTGCAATCTACACCCATGGTTGAGCAACAGTACAAAGAAATGACCCGCAACTATGAGACGGCCTCGCTATTTTACAAAGAGCTGTTGACCAAGAGCCAGAATTCAACGATGGCCAAGAACCTGGTTCAACAGCAGGACAGCGAACAATTCAAGGTTTATGATCCACCGAGCTTTCCGGAAAAGCCCTCATTCCCGAAAAAAACCTATTTTGTTGGTGGTGGCTTCGGAGCTGGCCTCGCGCTGGGAGTTGGTATTTTGTTTTTGTTGGCGCTGATGGATAAGACCATTCACTCCGAGCGTGAAGCGGAACATTATTTGAAGTTGCCGGTTCTCACCGTTGTTCCTACACTGGCGGTTGCCGGGCTGAATGGAAACCACGCGGTGGTCAGCCGTAAAGAGAGTGTTTTTAGCTGAGTATCACGTAAGCATTCGGAGCACATGAGGAAGCAATGAGCAGGATTCACGAAGCACTGAAGAAGGCCGCCCAGGACCGGGCCACGCAATCACCGACGGCGGTAACCGCCGATCTGGTGGATGGGGCGGCGCAGATTAGTCGCCACATCGAACCGCCCGTGGAGGCAGTTCGCCCAGACAGTGTGAGGGTTGCTATGCCGGACCCGCGCTTCAAGGAAACCAGCATTCTTACCTATGAAGAGCTGGTAAAGCGCTGCACTCATCCCCAGTGGACGCTCGACGCGCGCAACAGCGTTTTTGTGGGCGCCGATAGCGACCGGATCGGTGCCGAACGCTTTCGCACCTTGCGTTCGCGCTTGTACCAGATCGCCGGCGCACAGCAATTAAAGAAGCTCTTGATCACCAGCAGCATCCCTGCCGAAGGTAAAACCTTCGTGGCCGCAAACCTGGCCCAGTCCATCGTGCGCCAGCCCGACCGGCGCGTGCTGTTGATTGACGCGGACTTGCGAGCTTCCAGGCTGCACCAGACGCTGGGTGCGCCGAGCGGACCTGGACTTAGTGATTATTTAAGCGGAGATGTTGACGAGTTCGCCGTGATTCAAAACGGTCTGGAAGGAAACCTTTGCTTCATTCCCGGCGGCACGCAGGTCAGTAATCCCAGCGAACTGCTTTTGCGCGACAGGATGAAGCATTTGCTCGATAGCATGAGCGAGATTTTTGACTGGGTCATCATTGACTCGCCACCGGCGTTACCCGTTCATGATGCCAGCATGCTGGCGGACCAGTGCGATGGAGTTTTGTTTGTCGTGCGTGCCGGCAGCACGGATTCAGAGATTGCACAGCGCGTCTCCGCAGAATTTCGCGATAAGAATTTGCTGGGAGTGGTGCTGAACCGCGTGGACTCCGCGGACACCTACAACAATTATTACTACGGTTATGGTGGAGATCCCGAAGGCGTAGCGCCGCGGAATTAGCTCGGCCGATACCAAGCTTTGACGGAATTCCTCGGTTTAAAGAATGGCGGCGGGACCAGCGATAGCCGGCTTGTCTGAAAGTGGCGTTTGACGCTCACTTCGCTGCAACAACCAAAACACGGGAACCAGCAGCAACAATCCAATCATAAAAAAGACCACCCCGCCCTGGCGATGCAGGCTCCCGAACAGAAATCCAGGATCTACATAGTTCGCCAGCAGCGTCAGCGTCACGATGCGAATGCCATTCTTGACGATCATCACCACAATGCCCGCCAGCACGAATACCGTTTGCTTCCACAGCTTCCTCAAAAAGAAATGTCCCACCAGAACAGC
The DNA here is from genome assembly GCA_038227545.1 of Candidatus Acidiferrales bacterium. Classification (GTDB taxonomy): domain Bacteria; phylum Acidobacteriota; class Terriglobia; order Acidiferrales; family UBA7541; genus Acidiferrum. The sequence continues at coordinate 3,070 of JBBRPU010000256.1, read as the reverse complement.
TAATACCAGCAACGCGATGCTGGAGCGTATCCCGCTGCATTCGCGTGCCACCTCGATGCTGAATCGCGGCAGCCGGAATATGAAGCCTTCCCGCAACACCGGCAGTCCCGTCATGCTGAAAAGCAGCGCCGATATTTCCGCTGACCCTCGCTGCAGGAAATAAACGATCTTGTTGAGAAGAAATTCCGGCAGCGGTATGAACAAAAGAAGGAACAGTAAAGGGAATCGCGCAGCCTGCAAGGCGGATCGTCCAAAGAACAATGCAAAACCGGAAATCCAGAGCAACACTAGGCCCAGGGCGCAAATGGAAGGAGACACACTAACGCTTCGCAGACTGCAAAGGATACAAGCAATTCCTGGAAGTAGAAATGTTGCGGAGAGCGAGAGGTCAGAGGAAGGCGATTTGAAGATGCTTTGCCGATCAAGGTAGATGAGCCAACCCGACACCAGCGGAATCAGCAGAATATGCGAAGCATCATCGTTTCCCAGAGAATACTGCAGCAAAGAATGAAACGCTTTCCACGAGATCGTCACGCTGCAAACCAGCCAGAGTCCAAACAGCAACCAGCGATGGCGTTGGATCCAAAGGCGCAGAAAAGCTCCTCGGTCGCACCTGCGAATTCATGCAGCGGTAAGACTAGCTTTCGAAATGTGCTAACTCCAGTAAGTTAGCGACTGAATGTTTCGGCCCGACGGTCGTAGTGGCGATCGTAGTACTTTAGATATTCACCGGACCGCGCGTGATCCAGCCACGCCGAATTGTTCTGGTACCAGTCAATGGTTCGGCGTATCCCATCTTCGAAAGACACTTTCGGCGCCCAGCCTAATTCCCGCTGAATCTTGGAGCTGTCCAGCGCATAGCGCCGGTCATGTCCCGGGCGATCCTTCACGTACTGCATCAGAGATTCCGGCTTACCAAGATGTTTTAAAATGGTTCGCACGATTTTCAGATTCTGCTGCGGAGTGCCGGCCGACACATTGTAAATAGCGCCAGGCGCAGCCTTCTCCAACGCCAGGGCGATCGCGCTGCAGTAATCGTCAACGAACAACCAGTCGCGCTCCTGCAAACCATCTCCGTAGATCGGCAGTGATTTGTCTTCGCGCGCGTTGGCGATCATCAGCGGAATCAGCTTTTCGGGGAATTGATAGGGTCCATAATTGTTGGTGCAGCGCAGCACCACCGCCGGAACACCGTAGGTATTCGCATACGACGAAACAAAATGATCCGCGGAGGCTTTGCTCGCCGCGTACGGACTACGCGGATCCAGGATCGTTTCCTCCGTGAAGCTACCGCCGGCCGGCGCGCTGCCATATACCTCGTCGGTGCTGATCTGTACAAACTTGGGAAGCTTGAATCGTTTGGCGGCGTCCAGTAGACATTGTGTGCCCAGAACGTTGGTGCGCAAAAACGGTGTGGCGTCTTCAATGCTGCGATCCACATGCGTTTCGGCGGCAAAATTCACCAGCGCGTCGAGGCCTTGCTCCAGCACGCTGTCAACCGCCTTCTTGTCCGTTATATCCCCGCGCACAAACTTGTAACGGGGGTTCTCGGCGATGTCTGCAAGGCTCTCGGGATTGCCTGCGTAGGTCAAGCTGTCAAAATTGATGACCTCGGCATCGCGACGGCTGTTCATGAAATAACGAATAAAATTTGAGCCGATGAAACCAGCTCCGCCCGTAATTAGAACTTTCAAGCGTTCCTCCTGAGAATTTCTCAAGTAAAGATGTTTGTTTAGAACCTACTCTGACGCCCGGGTGTGCCGCGGCGCCGGGCCGCGCCCGGGCGTTTTGTTGGCGCCGGTGTCGGCTACGAGCTTGGTGGCATGTAACAACGATTCGAATGTCCCGGCATCGGTCCACCACCCGTCAAGCACGCTGTGGGTCAGGGTCTTTTCGGCCAGATACATATTGTTCACGTCGGTGATTTCCAGCTCATTGCGCCAGCTGACTTTCGTTTTTCCAATTTTCTCGAAAACGCTCGCGTCGTAAAAATAGATTCCCGTCACCGCAAAGTTGGATTTAGGCACTTTGGGTTTCTCCTCAATCCCAAGGATCGTGCCATTCACGATTTCTGGACAGCCAAAGCGCTCCGGATCCTCGACTTCTTTCAGGATGATGTGCGCGCCCTTGGACTGCTTTTCGAAAGCTTCTTTCGAGCCGATAATATTATTTTCGATGATGTTATCGCCCAGCACTACGCAGATTTTTTCGCCCTCCACAAAAGGCTCGGCCAGGCGCAACGCATCGGCGATGCCCCCTTCGCCTTCCTGGTAAGTGTAGTGAATGCGGTGCAGGTTGAAATCTTTTCCGTTGGAGAGCAGTCGAAGGAAGTCCCCGGAATTTTGACCGCCGGTTACGATAATAATGTCCCGAATCCCCGCATCCACAAGTGTTTGGATGGGATAAAAAATCATTGGGCGGTCGTATACCGGCAACAAATGTTTGTTGGTGACGCGCGTGAGGGGGTACAGCCGCGAACCCTTCCCTCCAGCTAGAACAACACCTTTCATATATGCTCCTGTTGGTTATCTAAGAGTAGGCGACGTTTCGCGCGCGTGGAGCCAATTATCCGCCGGTGTTGCCGGGAATCAAACAAACGCGGCACAAAAAGACCTTTCACGGCTGGAGGTAGGATATTGAAACTACCGTGCCGCCGTCGCGAACAATAGCATGGCTCTCACGCGGTCGCGGCCTTCTGCCAGCAGTCGTCGCGTGACTGGCCACAGGCCCAATGGATGCCGGGCTACGCCTTCGTAATCAACCGGGTTTTTGGGCGGCGCATACAGCTCGATAATGTCGTTCGAAACGGCGTATTCCACCTGGACGCCGGCAATGAGACGGGTCTCCTTCGCCGGTGCTTCCTTCAAATGAATCGTGGCCTCCGGAAAAAACGGCGACGCCAGCAGTTGAACAGTCTTAATCCCGGGTGACAACGGTATTTTCAGTCTTCGCGTATACGGTGTTACGCACAACACCTCATTCTCGACACTGCACAGGTAGTTGGTCTGCGAAATATCCTTGATGGTCATCCATCGCGGCGTTGAGATTTCGTTTACCATTTTTGCTAACG
>JBBRPU010000255.1:0-5316 GCA_038227545.1 Candidatus Acidiferrales bacterium | reverse complement strand
CGGACCTCTTGGGTCGCGGCTCCCAGTGCCATCCGGATGCCGATTTCTCGCGTGCGCTGCACCACCAGGTAGGCCAGCACCCCGTAGATCCCCAGCGCCGCCAGCACCCCCGCCAGCATCCCGAATCCGGCGGACATCCCGGCAATCAGGCGCTCCGCCAATAAGTCTTCATCAACTACACGGTTGAAGGTTTTCAGGTCATACACCGGGAGATTAGGATCTATAGAGCGAACCCCATCCCGGATTTCACTAGCCAGCAGCAAAGGATCCTGTTGCGTACGGACATAGAAGGACATGCCATACAGATCTTCACGCTGGGCATACGGCACAAACAGGAAGGGCGCGAGTTCGCTGCGCACGTGATCCTGCTTGTCATTCTTCACCACGCCCACGATCAGGATATCCGGTGTGACTTTTCCGCCGCCGAACGCCGCGTGCATTCCGATGGGGTCGCGCTGCCCAAAATACCTTTTTGCCAGAGCTTCGTTTATCACTGCGACTTTGGGGGCCCCAGCTTTATCTCCGGCATTGAACTCACGTCCGGCCACCAGCGCTATGCCTAGTGTGGAGAAATAATCGGGACTGACCGCGTCGGTTTGCACGTGGTTCACGTCGTCAGCGATTTTCTCCCCGCCTTCCACGGTGATGTTGCCGCCCATGTCGGTGCCGGTCAGAACCGGCAACTCGGAAGACGCTACCGCGCGCACCCCCGGCAGAGTAGCTAAGCGCTCACGCATTTGATCAATGAGCGTAACGCTGCGGCGCGTGTCATAGCCATTCAACGACGGAGAGATGGAAAACGCGATCACGTGATCGGGATTGAGACCAATATTTTCCGTACGCAGATTCCATAGCGTGCGGGTGAAGAGGCCAGCGCCGGCCAGCAACAGAATGGTGAAGGCCACTTGTCCCGCTACCAGCACTTTGCGGAAACGCACGTGAGACATCGCTACCGAGCCTGTGGACCCCTGATCTTTCAATGTTTGCGTGATGCTCGTGCGGGTTACCCGCCAGGCCGGAATTAGCCCGAAGGCCACGCCAGACAGCAGCGTCGCGCCGGCGGCAAAGCCCAACACCGTCCCGTCCAGATGCGCGGACAAGCCAGAGATGCCCGTCGAGACAATCTCGGGCGTGAGCACATTCATAAGCCACATGCCGATGACCAGGCCGAAACTGCCACCCGCCAACGCGCACAGCATGCTTTCGATCAGCAGTTGGCGAATCATCCGGAATCGCCCGGCACCCATGGCCGTGCGAATGGCGAATTCGCGTTGCCGCGCGGCCCCCTGCGCCAGCAGCAGGTTCGCCACATTCGTGCACGCGATCAGCAGCACCAGCGCCACCAGCGTGAATAGTGCCAGCAACGCTGGGCGCGTGTCGTGCTGTACCGTAGGACGACCGCTGGCGCCCGAGATGGCCAGAATTTTCCTGTCCAGGAAAAGCGCGCGCTGCTTGGCGTCAAAATTCTTGATCGTGGCCGCTTGCTGTTCCTGCAGCGGACGATACGCAGCGCTTAAGCCCGCTTCCAATTGCTGATGCGAGACGCCTGGCTTGCGCCGAGCCATTATCGCGAGCCAGGAGTCTTTCCAATCTTCTAGGTTTCCGCGGCCCGGCAACATTTGCGCCTTCATCATCAACGGCACGAAGAATCCTGGATTTTGTCCCACCTGGATGCCGGCAAAGTTTTTCTGGGCCACTCCCACGATGGTCAGTTGAGAATTGTTCACCAGCAACGTCTGGTTCAGCACGCTGGGATCGCCGCCGAAATGTTGCGTCCAATAGCCGTAACTCAACACCACCACAGGCTTGCTGCCGGGAGTCTTGTCGTCGTCGTTGGTAAAAACTCGGCCAAGTGCCGGCCGCACTCCGAGAACCTCGAAGTAATTACCGGAGACCAGTTCGCCCATCCCGCGTTCCGTTTGTCCACGGCTGGAGATGCTGGCGTCAAACGCAAAACGCGCCAGCATGCCCGCAGTTACCGTGCTGTGATCGCGCAGGCCTTTGTACACCGGGTAGGAGAAGGACTGCGCATCATCTCCATCGCTCCACACGTGCCCCTCTTTTTCGCCTGGCGAGCGCAGCACCACCAATTCTTCGGGATGCTTCACCGGCAGCTGCCGCAAAAGGATCTGGTTGGTCAGAGAGAAGATGGCGGTGTTGGCGCCAATCCCCAGCGCCAGCGTCAGTATCGCGATCGCGCTGAAGCCCGGATTTTTTGCCAGCATGCGCAGGCCGTAACGTGCGTCCTGCCAAAGCGTGTGCATCTATAAGCTCCGTGCGAAAAAAATCTTTTACTTCAAACGGATGCGATCGAAATTATCCCAGGCCGACATATCCGACAGAATCACTTTGTCCCCGACCTTCAGCCCCTGAACAATCTCAATCGTATTCACCGAACTGCGCCCCAGCTTTACATTGACGCGCGTGGCATCGCTTCCGTCTTGATCCATTTTGAAAATACCCACCGTGCTGTCCGACTGGCCGTGAACCGGGCGTCCCACATACAGCACATCCTTCAGGTTCTCGATCTCAATGGTTCCGTCAACGCTCAGGTCCGGCCGCGCGCCTGGCGGCAGCGCCTGATCTATGGCCACATCCACCGTCACCGTCCCGTTTTGTACCGAAGGATCTATACGCGAGACGTGGCCGGTGACGACACCGTTGCGCGTATCAATCGTGGCTTTCTGCCCGATGGTGGCGTCTTTCGCCTGCGTCTCCGCGATCTTGATTTCCGCCTTAAGTTTTTTCGGATTGGCCACCCGCGCCAGGTTGGTCCCTGGCGTTACGTGCTGTCCCACATCCACTGGCAGCAGCTGTAACACCCCGTCAATGCCGGCGCGAACATGCAGCGCTTCCAGTTCGCTGCGCCGCAATTGATACAGCGCGCGTTGCTGATCCACATGCGCGCGCTGCGCCAGCAATCTCGCCTTCGCGGAATCGCCCGCGATCAGCGTGCGCTGATCTTCCAGTTGCGCGCGAATCGCCAGCTGCTCGTCTTTCACCTTGGAAAGTTTCGCGGTGACGTCCGCGCCCAAACCCTCTTTGTGCAGCTTGTCATCTACGTCGTGCTGCAGGTGCGCCTGTTCAAAGTCGCTGCGAACCGCGGCGGCCTGCGCCTTCTGATTCAGCAGCTCGCTATTCACTTGAACTTTAAGATTCTCGTAGTCCGCCTCGGCGCCCTTGAGTTGGTACTCCGCGTCCAGAGCATCGCGCTGCAGGGAAGGGTTGCTGAGTTCCAGAATGATGCTGTCCGACTTAACGATAGCGCCGGGACGCAGAACGATGCGGTCCACGCGCGAATCCGTTTGCGCCGGAATCCAGCGAATCTCCTCCGGAACCAGCGTGCCCAACCCGCGCACTTCACGAAGCATCGGACCGCGCTTCACCTCGTCGGTCCACACCGTGGCGCGATCCACCGAGGGAGCCGCCGGCTTCAGCCGTGACAGGCCAAAGGTCACCCCCGCGATCAGTAGTACCGCGACGGTGGCGTAAATAATGCGCCTTATTTTCTTGGCGCGAGCGTTCGATGGTCTTTGAATGTCCATATGTGATGCCCTCTAAAACGCAAGTTGCTGGCCTCAGTGCCAGACTGCTAAACATAGATGAATGAATGAGCTAGGAGAGCACATTTCGCCGCTTCACGGCAATCCAGGCGAAAATGGGATTTGCCGTCCCATGAGCGAACAGCGCACCCACTAGTCTCGCTCCGGCCATTGCGTGGTTTGCAGTGCTATTTTTGGACCGGGAGGCTTAATTTGCTGCTCAAGAGAAGCAGCACCCGGCTTATCTCATCACGGATCGCTTGGGGAGTGATGGGTTTCGCCACGTAGCCGTCCATGCCCGCTTCCACGCACCGGCGCCGATCATCGTCAAAGGCGTTGGCGGTGATGGCGATGATAGGTATATGCAGATGCGTTTTCAACTCGTCCGCCCGTATTTTGCGGGTTGCCTCAATGCCATCCACACCGGGCATTTGCATATCCATGGCAATCAGATCAAATGGTTGCTGCGACCACAATGCGAGGGCCTGAATACCATCCGCTGCCACCGCCACCTGGTGCCCCATTTTTTCAAGTATCCGCGATAGTAATCGCTGGTTAACGATGTTGTCTTCGGCGAGCAAGATGCGCAAGCCGCCGCTGGGAGACCGGTCGGGGATTAACGCCGGAGCCTCCGATTCCTTCGCAGATATGCCTTGGCCGCCGCCCAGCGCTTCGAACAGCGAAGCTCTGCGAATAGGCTTCAGAATTGTCACGATCCCTAGTTCCTGGCATTCAGAACTACTCTTGGCATCCAGTGGCGCCTTCAGCATGAGGATGATTCGACCGGGAGGTTTTGGCGAACATGAAAGTAGCGTCGCCAGCTTGTACGCGTCCAGGTCCCGCATATCCATATCCAGCAAAGCTTTTCCGAAACTTACGCCTTTTTGCGAATATTCCTGAAACGTGGTCAGAGCGTCCGAGCCGCCGTAGACCGTCACCGGGTCCATTCCCCAGCCGAGCAGTATGCGTTTCAGAAGCGCCAGGCTCATGGCGTGATCATCCGCCACCAGGATTCGCCGTGACTCCGCGGATTGGCTGACGTCCGGAACTAGCGCCGCCCGCTGTGTTTTCGCCGGCGCAAAGAAAACTTCAAAATGAAATTTGCTGCCCTGGCCTACTTCACTTTCCAGCCAGATTCTGCCATTCATCAGTTTCACCAGCCGCTCGGATATCGAAAGGCCCAGCCCGGTTCCGCCGTAAAGCCTGCTGGTGGACATGTCCGCCTGGGAGAAAGCTTCAAATATCTTCCCCTGTTGTGCGCCGGGTATCCCAATGCCGGTATCCGCAATCACGAAGTGTACGGCTATTTCCGCGTCCGGCATCGCTGCGCACTCGGCGAACACACTCACTTCCCCCTCTTTCGTGAACTTCAAGGCGTTGCCGATCAGGTTGATCAGAATCTGACGTAGTCGCAGATAGTCGCCACGCACCAGCGCGGGTATGCCGGTAGCGTTCCACGCCAGCTCAATGGATTTCTCCAGCGCCAGCGGGATAAATGGCCAGATCGCTTCCTCGATAGCGTCTTCGATGGAGAAATCCGACAACTCCAGTTCCAGCTTGCCGGCCTCAATTTTAGATAAGTCCAGAATATTGTTGAGCAGCGACAGCAGCGATTCCCCCGAGGTCTTCACCATCGCCAGATAGTCGCGTTGTTCGGAGGTCAGTTCCGTATCCATGGCCAGCGCGGCCATTCCCAGGATGCCATTCATGGGCGTGCGCAATTCATGGCTCATGTTCGCCAGGAAATCGCTCTTCGCGCGATTCGCCGCTTCCG
>JBBRPU010000254.1:0-5373 GCA_038227545.1 Candidatus Acidiferrales bacterium | reverse complement strand
GCTTGCGTGACCAGATCTACTTCATCGCCTTTGTAGCTGATTTTTGCCGGGCGCGCGATTTCTTCGCGCAGGATTTGGCCGGCTTCACGGGCTATTTCGGTGGCCGCTTCCAGGAAATTTTTGGGCATTGGATATTCTGCATGATAGCAGGGAAGCGTGGGCTTTCGATTTCTTCAACAGTGAGAAGGAGATTATCAGCGAAGAATGGCGGTTAGAGCTTCGCGCAAATCTGAATGCAAAAACGCATAGCCGTGCTGCTGCAAAGCTTGCGGCTCGACGCGCTGGCTGGACAGCAAGGCTCCGTCGGCCATCTCGCCTAACGCCAGCCGCAATACAAATGCAGGGGCTGCAAATATAGCCGACCGGTGCATCACTTCGGCCAACACGCGCGTGAATTCAGCGTTGGTTGTCGGCGCCGGTGAGACCACGTTGACGGGGCCGGTCAAGCTGGCGTCAGTAAGCGCGCTGCGAATGATCCCAACTACGTCCTCCAGACTTACCCAGGACGTCCACTGACGTCCGGTGCCCAGTTTGCCGCCCACACCAAATTTAAATGGCGCCATCATTTGCGGCAGCGCGCCGCCTTGCTTTGCCAGGATAATTCCGAAGCGGGTCAGCACCACGCGGACGCCGAGCGCCTCGGCTTTCAAAGCTTCCGCTTCCCATTCTTGCGCGAGTTCGGCCAAAAATCCCTGGCCTGCCGGGCTGCTTTCTGTGAGCAATTCGTCGCCCCGGTCCCCGTAGAAACCGATCGCCGAAGCGGATATCAGCACCCGGGGAGGCTTGTTCATTTTGGCGATGGCGTTAACGAGGCCGCGAGTGGTGTCAACGCGGCTGGAGCGCAGCAACATTTTTCTTTTGTCGGTCCACCGGCCGCTCGCCACCGGGGCTCCAGCCAGATTGATAACGGCGTCCACGCCATGGCTAGTGGAGTTCCCTGGCAGCGCACCCATCTCCGGATGTTCCGGCGTCCAGGGAATATCGAATACCTGCTTCGATGGTGAGTCGCGCTTTACATTTTCGTTTCCGGGGCGCAACAAGCGGTAAATAGTGTGGCCCTCTCGCGAAAGAGTCTGCGTCAGAGCGGTCCCTACGAGTCCCGTGGCGCCAGTCATCAAAATATTCATGGTTTTCTCAACGAGCCGGATGGCGGGTTACAATCGTAACGTGCCGCAGACTTCCCAAACGATTCGCGTCCAGGTGCTTTTCTTCGGCCGGCTGAAGGAAATCGCCGGCTTGTCGGAAGAATCCGCGGAGCTGCATGGTGACGCGAGCATTGCATCGCTCTTCGCGCAGTACGCCACGCGCTATCCGCAGTTACTAGAGTATCGCTCTTCGGTGGTGGCTTCGCGCAATCGGGAGTTTGCCGCATGGGCCACGCCTCTCCACACCGGAGATGAAGTAGCGTTTCTTCCACCAGTGAGCGGCGGCTGATTTATTCATGCCTGCAACTTCCAGCGACATCGTCAGGCTGGCGCGCGAGCCCATAGACGCGCAGGCCCTGGTCGCGCATGTGCGCGGCGCGGGCGATGGCGCCATCGTAGTGTTCGATGGATTCGTCCGCGACCATTCCAAAAATCGCCGGACGCTCTATCTCGAATACGAAGCCTACGAAGTGATGGCCCTCGCGAAAATGCGGGAAATTGCCACGCACCTGCATGACAATTTCGCCATTGATGGCGTCGCCATGGCGCACCGGTTGGGCCGCCTCGAAATTGGCGAGACCAGCATATTGATCGTGGTGAGCGGCGCTCATCGCGCAGCCACCTTCGACGCCTGCCGTTACGCGATTGACACTTTGAAACGCACCGTCCCGATCTGGAAGAAAGAATATTTCGAAGACGGTTCCGTATGGGCCGATGGGGAGGTGCCGCCCGTGCCCGCGGCGACACCTCCGGCGGAAACTGCATCTTAGTCAGCTGATGCGACGCTGCAAATCACGCGCTGCCGAATTCTTGCCTCTCACGGTACGCATCGTGACCGGCGTATTCGCCTTGTTGATCGCGACGGGACTGCTCGGAACCGCAGTTTCAATCGCGCAGAGCGATTCCGATCGTCCACCTTGGGCGAGAAAAACCAGGCCAAAAAAAAAGACCACCGCGGCACCCGCATCCACCACTGCGCCGGATAAATCTCCACCCGAGCCGGTCAATTTAAATAATCGCGATTCGGATTCGAATGCCAAGGCCCCCGAGGGGCAGCAGGGCGGGCGCATTCGCGTCAGCGTTAACCTTGTGAACGTGCTGGTCAGCGTGCTGGATGACAACAACCGTCCGGCTCCCGACCTTCCGGTGGAAGCTTTCCAGATTTTTGAAGAGGGCGTGAAGCAGAAGATCGAAGTGTTCGAATCGGAAACCAAGCAACCAGTGGAAATCGTGCTGATGATTGACGCCAGTCTCAGCGCGCACAAGGAAATTACCTTTGAGCAGCAGGCCGCGGCCCGCTTCATTGGGCAGGTGCTGCGTCCCGGCGATCACCTGGCGATTTATTCTTTCGATGAAACTGTCAGCCAGATTGCGGGATTTTCCGACAACGTCGGCGCGCTGCAAAGCGCGGTGCACAAAATTCCCGGCGGCGCGGGAACTTCCATCTATGACGCGCTCGTATTAGGGTCGCGGGCGCTCGAACGCCGCGGCGACGATCGCCGCAGGGTAATCATCCTGGTGACCGACGGCGGCGAAACCACCAGCCGCGCCGACTTTGACGCCGCGCGCAAGGCGGCGGTGCGCGCCAACACCCTGCTCTACAGCATCATCGTGCGGCCGGTAAAAAGTGAAAGCGGCCGCAACACTGCCGGCGAGCACGCCATTGAAACCATCACGGATACCACTGGCGGCGCGATTTTTTTTCCGGACAGCCCCCAGGATCTGGACATCATCTTTGATCGCATTGACCGCGAGCTGCGTACCCAATACCGGCTGGGCTACTATCCGACTCCGCGCGGCCCGGTGAATTCGTATCGCAGCATTGAAGTGAAAGTACTCGATAACTATAAAGCGCGACACCGCAAGACGTATCTGACCGGGCCGCAGTAGCTGAGTTTCGATGAGCGCAGATCCATCTAGGGTGTCGTGGAATAAGTTTCAGTTTGGAACTGCGTGGTGTCGGGCGGTGCCAAATCGGGACTGGTGGAACGCAGATTTTCGAAAACCGATTCGCGATGCTGGACTGCGCGAATATCACGTTGTCCGCTAAAGCCATCATTGCAAAACCTTAATACCTTGCCTCGCACGACCTAGCCCTCCACTAAGGAGTAATCCAACGGAATATCCTTCGCTGGCCATTCGCCTGCATTACCTGTGCGCACGCGGCCCCTTCCGCAGAACGGATTTCAACAAATTCTGGTGAACGCGCTGGTGTTGTGCGTCGTCGCCACGGCAGCAGCGGGCGTAAGCGGATGCGCGAATATCGCGCCCGCGCCGTCGCCTGCACCGCCGCCGGGAAGCCAGGACATCAGCGTGACGGTGACGCCCCCCAGTGCCACGGTGCTGCTCGGCAACCAGGTCACGTTTCAGGCGACGGTGAAAAATAATTCGGACCCTTCGGTGCTGTGGAGCGTGAATGGCGCGCCGGGAGGCACAGCGAGCGCGGGCACGATTAGCGCTGCGGGCGTGTACACCGCGCCGCTGGATTTGCCGGTACCTGCCAATCTGGTTGTCACCGCCACCAGTCATGCGAACAGCAAAAAATCTGGCTCCGCCGCAGTGGTTATTCAGAGCGACGTTGTGGTTTCGCTGCCGTCAATTCCACCAGCTGGAGTAAGCGTGGAGCTGGGCGCGCTTCGAGCATTCGTCGCGGTGGTGAACAGTGCCGGGCATGCGGACCAGGGCATTGCGTGGAGTTTGTCGGGAAGTTCCTGTCCGCTGGCATGCGGCTCCGTGGATACCAACGGCAATTACACTGCACCGCGAATTTTGCCATCGCCCGCAACGGTAACGCTGACGGCGCGCAGTGCGGCGGATCCAGCGAAGCAGGCGTCGACGCCGATTGTCATCACCAGTAATTTTGGGATGCAACTTTCCGTGCCGGCCACTGTGGCGCCCAGCGCCACTGCCACTTTTTTGGCCACGCTGACGCCCGTGCCCGGATCGAATCCCGAGACCACTCTGGTGTGGAGTTTGTCTGGCGCAGGATGCAGCGGCACTTCCTGCGGGACGCTCGCGGTGGTCAGCATTCAGTCCGCGGGCGGAAACGTTACCGCGACGACGGCCAGCTACGCCGCACCGGCCGCGGTACCCACTCCGAATTCCATCACCGTAACGGTTACGCCCGTCGCCGATCCCTCGAAAGCCGTACAGCGGCAATTCGTTGTGCAGGGTGGCACAGGCGGGGGCGGCATCAGCGTGACAGTTTCACCGGCAGTCGCGACGCGGGCGATTAATCACCGCGTCACGCTTACGCCGCAAATCACCGGCACGACTAACACGCTCGTCAATTGGAATGTGAATGGCAACCCCGGCAGCAGCGCCACCGGGCAGATTTGTGTGCCGGGTTCGAGCCCGTGCGAGGTAGTGACGCAGGCCGCTGCCGGCCCCGTGGAATTTCTCGCGCCCGCCGGCATACCTGCGCCGAATCCCGTCACCGTGCTGGCAGTGAGCGCGGCGGATGTAACGAAGAGCGGCTCCGCACAAATCACCATCATCAATCACGTGTTGGTTTCCGTCTTGCCGGGGAGTGTTTCGATCCCTCCATTGGGAGTGCAAGTTTTCGCCGCTAGCGTACTGGGCGCCGATAACCAAAATGTTATCTGGCAAGTGCAAGGCGCGGCATGTGCCACGCCTGGGATTTGTGGCGCTGTTACTCCCGCCGGTGTTTATACCGCACCAGGCGCGGCGCCTTCACCCAATGCGCTGCAAGTCGTGGCCATCAGCGCCGATGATCCCTCGCAATCGGGCGCGGCGAACGTCTCGATGGTCACCGGAGCGAACATATTGACGCTGCATCCCGCGAGCGTGTATGCGGGTGCGGCCAACGGCTTCACCGTAAAGGTGATCGGAAGCGGATTTGTCCCCTCCGCGCCTGGACCGGGCTCCACGTTGCTGATCGGCGGCGCGGCGCGGACTACCACGTGCTCGACTGTCGGCGAATGCATCGCTCCCGTTTCAGCAACGGATGTGGGGCTGCCGGCAAACGTCAGCATTCAAGTGCAAAACCCGGATGGCACGCGGTCCAACGCCGTAGCGCTGGTTGTGGCATTGCCCAATTTATCCGATGAAGTCATTTCTTTGACCGCCGGTTTTCCAGACGCGGTTGGAAAAGACATTGTGGTTGTTGAACCCACGACCGCGGGCGTATCAGTCCCTGGAAACAATGTGGATCTGGACGTCGCCGCGCTGGGAACATTTTCCGTCGCAAACAATTCCTGTACCTTGG
>JBBRPU010000253.1:0-5396 GCA_038227545.1 Candidatus Acidiferrales bacterium | reverse complement strand
TTGGTAGTGGGATCGGTCAACGAATTGAGGGCCGGGCTCGCATCGCTCCACCCAAGCTTGGAGGTCGACCGAGTCACATTGGCGCGCACGCGAATGGCACTGGAGAGCGGCGTCTTGGACGTGAGGTCGGCGAGATTGGTTTCAACGTGGTGAACTTTGATGCCCATGTTGGGAAACATGTCGCGCATCAGGCGGTAGCTGCCGCCGTATAGCTGTGCGGTGGAGATGAGTTCGTCCCCTTGTTTCAGCGCGCTCAGCAAGGCGCAGGAAATTGCGGCCATGCCGGAGGCGGTGACCACCGCCGCTTCCGCGCCCTCAAGTGCCGCGATTTTCCCTTGGGCCACGGCGAGCGTGGGATTGCCGTAACGCGTGTAGATATAGGCCTTGCTCTTGCCTTCGGCCCACAATTTCATCTCTTCGGTGGAAGAGAATGTGAACGTGGAACTCCTGCAAATTTCGGTGCCGACCGGAGCGCCAACGCCGTGCTTGTTAGGTTCCCCGGCGTGAACGGAACGTGTTTGCGGACCCCACTTATGCGCGCTAGTGTTTTTCATGATGCAAGAATTGTTGGGCTTGCGGGTGATTCCGGCAAGCACCATTTTGGCGCGTTGCGGATCAACGTAAAAGCAAGGACCGCACCCTTGGAGACGAAGGGTGCGGCACCCACGACCTGAAAACTTTCCTGCTAGCCTTCGTCGTCGGTGTGGTGGTCGGCGTGCGGTTTGTGGGTGGCGATAACTTTTTCGGCCAGCTCGTTGGGGACGTAATCATAGTGGGAAAAGTCCATGGTGTAGGTGGCGCGGCCCTGGGTTTTGGAGATGAGATCGTTGGCGTAGGTGAGCATTTCCGCGAAGGGCACCTGCGCTTTGATGACTACGTGGTGGCCGCGAACTTCGCTGCCGGCAATGCGTCCGCGCCGCGCGCTGAGATCGCCCATCAGGTCGCCAGAGTATTGATCGGGCGCAAAAACTTCCACGTGCATCACCGGCTCGAGCAGAGCGGGCCTGGCGGCTTTCATGGCTTCCTTAAAGGCCAATGAGCCGGCGATTTTGAAGGCCATGTCGCTGGAATCCACGTCGTGATATTTACCGTCGTACAGGCTGACGCGAAAGTCCACCACGGGAAATCCGCAAAGGTAGCCGCGCGCGGCGGCGTCGCGAATGCCTTTTTCGACGGAAGGAATCCAGTTCTTGGGAATGGAGCCGCCAAAAATATCGTCGACGAATTCGATACCTTTGCCGCGCTCGGTGGGCTCCATCTTGATGCGGCATACGCCGAACTGGCCGTGGCCGCCGGACTGTTTCTTGTGCTTGCCCTCGGCATCGGCGCGGCCGCGAATGGTTTCGCGATAAGCGACTTTGGGCGGTTTGAGCGTCAGGTCCACGTGATAGCGTTTGTGGAGCTTAGCGACGACCACTTCGATGTGCTGCTGGCCGGTCCCGGATAGCAGGAATTCCTTGGTTTGCGGATCGCGCGAAAAATGCAGCGCGGGATCTTCTTCCAGGATTTTGTGGATGGAGACGCCGATTTTGTCTTCGTCCGCGCGTGTTTTCGGTTCGATGGCAAAAGTGATGGAGGGCTCCGGAAGCGGCGCGCGCTTGTAAAAAATGGGATTGGATTTATCGCCGAGGGTTTCGCCGGTGGTGGTTTCTTTCAGCTTGGCGATGGCGCCGATATCGCCGGCATGCAACTCCGGCACCTCTGCGAGCTGTTTGCCCTGAGCAATCTGGATGTGCTGGAAGCGCTCCGGCAGGCTGCGATTGTAGTTCAAGAGCGTGGCGTCATTTTTCAGCACTCCGCTCATCACTTTGAAATAGTTGATGCGCCCGGCGAAGGGGTCCGCGAGTGTTTTGAAGACGAAGAGTGAAAGTGGCTGGGCATCGTCAAACTTTTCCGGGATGGCATCGCCTTTGCCGGTGGGTTCGTTGTAGGCCACGATGGAATGCTCATCAGGATGCGGGAAAACGTCCGCGATGAAAGAAAGCAAGCTGACGCTGCCAATATTGTGCAGCGCCGAAGTCATCAACACGGGGATGATTTTCTCGGCCACGATGGCGCGCCGCAATCCGGCGAAAAGATCGGGAAGCGGCAGGGTGCCTTCGTTGAAGAATTCTTCCATGAGGGCGTCGTCGCCCTCAGCGACCATTTCAACCAATTTCTCGTGGGCTTCCTTGGCGTCATCCGCGAGCGCCGCGGGAATTTCTTCGATGGTGACCTTGCCATCGCCGTCGGACTGGTAAAAATGGGCCTTCATGGCCACCAGATCAATTACGCCGCGGAAAGCGCGTTCATGGCCGATGGGAAGTTGCAGAGCGACAACGTTGCGTCCGAAAACCTGTTCCAAGGATTCCATGGAGCGCTCAAAGCTGGCGAGGTCACGATCCATCCCGGTGAGCACGAACGCGCGCGGGATGTCGTACTCCACGCAGTAATCCCAGACTTTTTCGGTGGTGACTTGCACGCCGACGTGCGCATCCACGGTGATCAGTGCGGCATCGGCGGCGATCAGCGAAGCTTTGGACTCGGTAATGAAGGTGGAGTAGCCGGGTAAATCCAGGAAATTGATTTTGACCTTTGCGCCCGGCGCATGGCTGGAGGGGTCAGCGGTGGTGGGCCATTCGGCGTGAGCCAGCGCGGTTTGAATGGAAATTTTTCGAGCGATCTCTTCTTCATCCCAGTCGGTGGTGGTGCTGCCGTCCGCAGCCTTTCCCCAACGCGGCGTGGCGCCCGCGGTGTAAAGCAACGACGACACCAGCTGCGTTTTACCGGTGCCGCCGTGGCCGACAATGCCAACGTTACGAATGTCCTTGGTGAGATACGTTTTCATATAGACCTCCGTCGTGCGAGGTCCGTGCTCATGGAGAGTGGCGCGGGCCTGCGCCTGGGCGAGTTGAAAATCTGAAGAGCGCGGCCCCGTGCTTGCCCTTTTCGGGCGAAGGAGAATCGAATGGCTGGACCGCTCGTCAGTAGATTGACCGCTCAGCGACCAATCGGGCGGATGCTAGCACACAGGATGGCGTGGAGCAATTGCGGGATGGGGAGATTTTTTTGGTTTCACAATTTGAGCAACTTCGATTGAAGGTGGCCACGTGCGCTAACCCTTCGGGATGACCAGAGGAGTTGGCCGAAGCGCGCCGCAATTCGGGAGAGCGTTACCAGTCGAGCCGTTGAACCCCGGACACTACATCGAAATGTCCGTCCCGGCTCAGGATTGGGAAACCGTGCTGGCGGCTGAGCGATGCAATCCAGAGATCATTTGCTGGAATCGGTTTTCCAGCAAATCTCAGCTCCACGCTTATAGCTGCATAGTAAAGAGTGGTTTGCTCGTCGACATCAAGGACACGGCAGTCGGCAATAAGGCCGTCCAGCCAGCGGCGATACCGAGCTTTGTGACGGGATTGGGCGATCCCATATCGATATTCGCCTATCACGATGACGGGAAGTGCGAGGTGTTGGGCCGTATCCAAAATCGCTATTACGCCTGGATCTTCCTCCGCGGCTGCAGAGAGAGCGTTCGTGTCTAGGATCAATCTTGCGACCCCGAAGTCCACATTTCGGGATCTACAATCTCAAACGCTTCTTCGATGATAACGCTGATTCGCTGAGTTTCTTTGCGTAAGTCCTTGAGCTTGCCAAGATGTTTCATCCACGGTTTCCGACCTGATGCGGGAACAGACCGGAGCTTATCCTCAACTGCCTCGGTGACAA
Source organism: Candidatus Acidiferrales bacterium (assembly GCA_038227545.1). GTDB lineage: Bacteria > Acidobacteriota > Terriglobia > Acidiferrales > UBA7541 > Acidiferrum. The sequence goes on along the minus strand of JBBRPU010000253.1, from coordinate 1,688 downwards.
ATTGGCGCAGCGGAATGCCCTGTTCGGCTGCTTTCGACTTGGCGCGCCGGAATACGGTGTCGGGAATTTCCAGGGTAGTTTTCACAAATACAATTCTCCCATATTTATGGGAGTTGCACAACGTGGCACTTTCGCAGCAATTGTAGTTAGAGTAAGTGATCTGTGGCTATAGAGGGTTCCAGCGTAGCTTTCACGGTGATGGTGCTGTCGCGGAGGATGTTGACGGAGCGATTCCAATCGGTGTGGTGGGCCGACTTCAGGACCAAGGTGTGCGGGCCAGCGGGAATGTGCAGGGTTGCGGGGGTGGTGCCGACGAAGTTGTCGTCCAGAAAAATGTCGGCGCCGTCGGGATCGGAAGTGATTTCAGCGACTCCAGAGCCGGACGCGATTTGCGCGGCGGAAGTGGTGTTCATCATGGATGCCCCACCGGGCAGCAACTTCGAGGGCATGGCCGAGGCGGAATTGTCCGGCGGTTTGGAAGCTGGCGGATAAAAACGATGGAGTACTTCCAGGAGATCGGTGGCACTGAGGGCGAAGCCGATGCCGGTGATATTTTTCTTGATCAATTTTTGAGAATTGATGCCGATGACTTCTCCGCGAGAGTTCAGCAGCGGGCCGCCGCTGTTGCCGGGATTGATGGGCGCATCAGTTTGAATCCAGGTGCCGGGGCCGGCGGCATCAAAGCGGCCCACGGCGCTGACAATTCCCTTGGTGACGCTGAAGAGCATGGCGTCGCCGGGATTGCCGACGGCCAGGACACTCTCACCCTGGCGGTCGTCGCGGCGTCAGCGAGGGCGAGATGGGCGAAACCTGTGCCCGGGGTTTTTGCCAGCGCGATGTCGAGCTCCGGATCTACGTAAACGATTTTCGCTTCGAGGGTGGCGCCGTCGGGAAGAGTCGCGAGCAGGGCTTCTTCGCCCCGCGCCAAGTGGGCGTTGGTGGCGATCACTCCTGTTTCGGTGACAAAAAAGCCGGTGCCACTCTTTGTAAGGCTCTTCAGATAGACAACGGCGGGCTTGGTCTGGCGGACCAGTTCTTCCAGCGAAAGCACGGGGCGGGGCTCGGAAGCCAGGGACACATTCTCCACGCCACCAGTAAAAATTTGGGAAGCGGGTTGGAGCTCAAAGTGGAAATGGTCGGTCTTCAGCAGCCAGTAGCCACCGTAGTTGTGGCCTTTTAGCGAAACCCAGTTCATGGGGCCTTCGGTGAGCTGGATTTCTTTGGCGGCGTAGCCGTCGAGGGTGAGACGCGCAACCATGGGATGTTCGAGGCGCGAGCCCATGGTGGTTTTTGTTTTGTGCAGGTAGCCGCCGGGAATATCTTTTTCGTAGGGCGTGGTGCCGACGAGGACGCCGTTGATATGGATGGATGCACCGGAGGGCGCGCTGGTGATGCGCAGCTTATCTGCGGTAGCGGTGCTGGGGGTTAGTGCGCAGAGGGACGTAATAAGGATGAGCAGGCAGCAGGACTTTGCAGGCAGACGCACATCAGTGATGATACCACTACGATATTATAACGTTAAGGTAAACATGACAGAAAACTTTGCATAGCTTTCCACGCGTATGTTGTAGAAACAATCCAAGCATCAGCAGCTGCTGCAAGAAACAGCGCGTAGGACTCGACTACCCATTGGGCCGCCTTGATGGTCGCGCCTAAGCCCGACTGCATCGCCGGGAGCGCGACATTCA
>JBBRPU010000252.1:0-5433 GCA_038227545.1 Candidatus Acidiferrales bacterium | reverse complement strand
TTCGTCGCCGAGCGAGGCGTGTGACTCTGCGACACGGCAATGAATGCTACAAAACGCCCAGAGGCGCTGATGGAGGGAAGCAGGTTGTCGGCGCCATTCAGGCCCCCGTTCGAATCCGTGGACACAATTTGCGTGGAGGGTGAACATGCGCCGTCCGCGCCCACGCAGGTATCGTGTAAATAAATCTGGCGTCCCGCCGGGGCGTTGTCCACCAGATTGCTCGCCGCGGAACTGAATGCCACATAGCGCCCGTTGCCGCTGAGTGACGGGGAACTGCTGTCGTCATTGGCGGCGTTTCCGTCAGCAGCGGCGGAGAGCAGGGTGGTCTGCGGCTTGCATCCACTGGGGGCGCCTTCACAGGTGTCGCGCAGAAAAATCTGGCTGTGCTCATTTTGCGACGCGGTGTATGCCACGTAGCGGCCATCGGCGCTCACGGAGGGTGTTTCCTCCAGCACGGATTGGGCGCTAGCGTGCGCGGAAGCGGGCGCCGGGCCAGTGATCGTAAAAGTCTGCGCCGCACTCGTTCCGCCGCCACCCGCTGAGGGATTCGGCGTTCCACCGGAGGGAGTTGTCTGCGGCGATGGAGGATTGAAGACCGTCACGCTCGCGGTTCCGGCCGCGGAATACAGCGCGCCAGGCACCGTGGCCTTGATGTCCGTGGCAGTTATGGCGGTGGTTGCGAGCGTGGTTTGCGTCGCTCCCGCCGTCCAGCGGACGACTGAAATCTGCGTTGGATCAGAAGAGGTTAGAAAATTGCTGCCTTGCAGATCCAGCGTGAAATCCGGGCAGGTGGATCCACAGGCCGCGATCGTTGCCGGGGCGATCGCCGTGAGCGTGGGCACCGGGTTGGGCGGAGGATTGATGACAAACGTGACAGGATTCGAGAGTCCATTGTTACCAGCGCCCTTAAACGGGTTCTGGGTAATCACGGTAGCGGTGCCGTCTTTGGCTACCAGCGCGGCTGCGACGGTGGCGCTGACAGAGACAATAATCGTACCGGAGGAGTCATAGTTGATGGTGGTGGCGAGTTGTTTCCCATTCCACTCGATAAACGTTTTCGCTACGAAGCCTGCGCCGTTAATCGTCAGCGTAAAGTCCGGGCTGCCGGCACTGACGTTGGAGGGCGACAAAAATCTGATCGACGCGCCGGTGTTGTTCTGGAAAGTATTTCCGTAATCATTGCAGCCGACGGCTGCCAAAATCGTAATGAGTGCGACAGCCAAGGCTGTCCAGGACCGCTTCATGAGACTCCTTCATCGCTTCGACTGAAACCAGGTGTGCCGGAATCAAGTTCGAACGTAGCGAACCACATGGCAAGGCACGGCGCAGGACCAGGGCACGCGCTGCCAGTTTGCTTTTGAGATGTGATGCCGATTCCCCGCCGCACGTTGACTGTCAGTTAGCGGCACTCCATGGTGCTCGCCAGTCTGAAGCTGCCTCAGCCTCAACGCCTTCGCGTCACGAGCGCCACAAGGCTCCGCGCAACCCTTCATGATTATCACCCTCGGAGCGTTAACGTCAATGCGCGTTGGAATGGCGAAGAGGAATGGCCGTAGGAGGCGCGCCGGGCATTTGCTATCCTCGGCGGACCGATGAAGCCCCGCGAGAATTCTCCGCTTACGGCCGCGAAGGAGAGCGGCCGCGCCGGCGCACCCGTTCCGCAAAACCCTGCTCCCGAGCTGGAGCGCGCCCTGGGTCTTAAAGAAGCGGTCGCGCTGAACATGATTGACATGATCGGCATTGGGCCGTTCGTGGTGAGTCCGCTGGTGATTCGCGCCATGGGTGGACCGCAAGCGCTGGTGGCCTGGACCGCCGGCGCGGTGCTTGCGCTGCTGGACGGGTTTACCTGGTCCGAGTTGGGAGCAGCGTTGCCGCGCGCGGGCGGCAGCTACGTTTTTTTGCGCGAAGCCTACGGCCCCGGAAAATGGGGCCGCCTGATGTCGTTTCTTTTCGTGTGGCAAACGCTGATTCAAGCGCCGCTGGTCATTGCCTCCGGGGCCATCGGCTTTTCGCAATACGCCAGCTACCTGCATCCCTTCACGGCGTACGAGCAGAAAGCTATTTCCGGCGCCGTGGTGCTGCTGCTTATCGCGCTGTTGTACCGGCGCATTTCCACCATCGGGAAAATTTCCGTGCTGTTGTGGATCGGTGTCATCGGCACGATGATCTGGCTGATCGCCGGAGGCGTCACGCATTTCAATGCCAAGATGGCGTTTTCTTTTCCTCCTGGCGCGTTTCATCTTTCGCATCTTTTTTTTGCGGGGCTGGGCGCCGCGATGGTCAGCACCACGTATACCTATTGGGGCTACTACAACATTTGCCATCTGGGCGGTGAGCTGCGGGAACCCGAGAAAAATATTCCTCGGGGGATTTTTATTTCGATTGCAGGCATCGCGGTGCTGTATCTCGCGATGCAAACCTGCATCCTTGGCGTAGTACCGTGGCAAAAAGCGCAAAATTCGCAATTCCTGGTCAGCACCTTCGTGGAGACTATCTCCGGCCCTTTTGCGGCCCGGGTGGCCACGCTGCTGGTGCTGTGGATTGCCTTTGCGTCTATTTTTGCGGCGCTGTTGGGATATTCCCGGGTGCCCTACGCGGCGGCTCTGGACGGAAGTTTTTTTTCTATTTTTGCGCGCGTGCACCCGGAGAAAAAATTTCCCCATGTGTCGTTGCTTTTTCTTGGAGCAGTGGCCTTCGTCTCCAGCCTGCTGTTCCGCCTTTCGACGGTGATCGCCGCGATTCTGGCGACGCGGCTGCTGGTGCAATTTATCGGGCAGGCCATCGGCATCATGCTCTTGCATAAGCGCTGGCCGCCAGAGCGTTTCCCTTTCAAAATGTGGCTGTATCCGCTTCCGGCGATTCTGACCATGTGTGGATGGGCGGCGCTTTTCTGGGCTACTGGCGCGGCGCGAAAATGGGGGCTGCTGGTAATCGGTCTCGGCGTGGTGGCATTTTTGCTGCGCTCGAGAGAGATGCGACAATGGCCGTTTGCTGCGAAAGCGCGGCAAGAGCCGGAGGTTGCTTGAAATTTTGTGGACATAGAATATTCGTAATTTCCGCGCTGCTATTTGGCGTCGCCGGCGCGGCGTGTGCGCAATTTGCGCCGTCCCCTGGCACCGGCCCGGGACTGAACGAAACCGTCGAAGCCATCGAAAGCGCCGGCGTCAGCACGCGCATCCTGTACATCACCGCACATCCGGATGATGAATCCGCCGCGGTGCTCACCTATCTGGCGCGCGGGCTGCACGCCGACGTCGCGCTGCTCTCACTCACACGCGGCGAAGGCGGACAAAACGCGCTGGGCCCGGAACAAGCTCCGCAACTCGGTCTGATTCGCACGCAGGAATTGCTGGCGGCTACGCGCGGCTATGGCGTGAAATTGTTTTTTACCAGCGCCAAGGATTTTGGATTTTCCAAGACCGCCGAAGAAGCGGAAAAAATGTGGGGCGACCAGGTGCTGGCGGACATGGTGCGCGTAATTCGCGTTTTTCGGCCCAACATTGTGATTAACAATTTTGGCGGCGTGCATTCCGGGCACGGCCATCACCAGGCCGAAGGCGTGTGGACGCCCAAAGCTGTGCAGCTAGCCGCCGATCCGTCGTATCGCGTGTCCTCCGATGTCGCGCGGTTGAACGAACTGGCCGGCGGACTTGTCACCGAGGATTTTGAGAAACCGTGGGGCGGAAAAGACCATGGGGTGCTGGTGCTGGACCTGGATCGCGGTGGCAGTTCGGTTGCCAGTCCGGCCGCCAATCCGGGGCGTTTCGAAGTGCCCCTGGATGAAGTTTCTCCATTGTGGGGAAAAACCTGGCGCGAGATTGGCATTGACGCGTTTGCGAATCACCGCACGCAGGGCATCTCCGCGTTTCTGGGAGCGTCGTTTTTTCACCGGCCCATCGGGTTGCTGTCTGAAAATGGAGAAAAACTCGATGCGGCGCTGCTGGCGCAGCCGCTACATATGTTAGCCGGTGATGCGGAGCTTGATCCGTCGGCGCCGTGTCCGCGAACGGCATTTTTCTGTCCAGTTCTTAAGCAAGTCGAATCCGATTTAGAGAAAGCGCGGCAGGATGCTCTTGCGCTCCGCTGGCAGCAGGCGACCGCCGACGTTGCGTTGGCGGCGAAAGAAATTGCCACTTTGTATCCGGGAGGCGGTCACGCCGCGCATTGGGTGGCGGGCGATCCGCTGTTAGGCGAATTGCATGGCGTGCAGCGCCGCCTGGATCGCGCGCTGGCTCTCGCGGCCGGTCTCGAGATTGTCGCGGAGGCGGACCGCAGCGAGGTGGTGATCGCCGAGCCCTTTTCTGTGACCGTCGAATCGCGATGCCGGAAAGAGGCCGGCTGCGAAATGGAAAAATTGGAATTGGCGCTGCTGGCAAAATCGAATGTGTCGGCGGGAGCGACGGATGATTCGAGAAGCAAAAAATTTACGGTGACTGTGAATCAACCAGCGCTGGAGCCCAGCGGCTGGGAACGGCAGCAGCCAGAACCCTCCGCGATGTCCACCGCTGAGCAGCAGGTGACCATCGCCGGTTATACGTTTATCGCAGAGCAGTCGGTGACGCACATCGCGGCGACCTCCACGCGCACCGATCGCGTTGCGGTTCGCCTGGTGCCAGCCTACACACTGGCGCTTGAGCCGGACCAAACCGTGCAGTTACTCGCCAAGCCCAGGCAATCGTTTGATGTTTTGCTGCGCGTGCATTCGTACGCCACCAAGCCGGGGAAAGTTGACGCCGGGGTTACGGCGCCGGCCGGCTGGACCGTGGGTTCACCGGTGGGCCTGCAATTTTCGGGCGCCGGTGATCAATACGCCAGAGTGAACGTCACACCGCCGGCAAATCTCTCGCGCGGAACTTTCCTGGTGAAGGCCTTCGCCAAGCGCGACAACGAGACGTTCACCACTTCGCTGACGCCGTTACCTTCATTGCCGACGCTGCTGTGGAGCGAACCGGCGCAGTGCCGGGTATTCGCGTTCGACGCGATTGTTCCCAACGGCCTGCACGTCGGATATATCTCCGCCGAAAGCGAACCCATTCCGCAAGCGCTCGAACGGCTTGGTGTCCGCGTCGACATGCTGGACGCCGCGGCGCTGGCGTTCGGAGACCTCACAAAATTTGACGCGGTGGTCGTAGGCGTACGTGCATACGAGCTGCGCTCTGAATTGGCGGGAGCCAATCAGCGCCTGCTGGATTACGTTTCCAATGGGGGAACGCTGGTCGTGCAATACCAGCGCGATTTTGCCTGGGACAAATTTCAGTACGCGCCGTACCCCGCGAAAATCACGCCCGATAAATCAAACAGCCCGCTGCCGCGCATCACCGATGAACATTCACCGGTCAAATTTTTGAAGCCGGACGATGCGCTGCTGAATACGCCAAACAAAATTACGCCGGAAGATTTCGACGGATGGATTCAGGAGCGCGGTCTTTATTT
>JBBRPU010000251.1:0-5470 GCA_038227545.1 Candidatus Acidiferrales bacterium | reverse complement strand
CAAACCCTAAAGCGGCTCCCCCGCCGGCCCAATCTGCACCAAATCCGGCGCCGTATTCATCGGCGTCGGTTTCAAATTCTGCGGCCCGCGCCAATTATCCAGAATTCCCACCTGCTGCACGCAAGACACCGTGCAACGCGGCGCGCAAAATTTCTCCGTCGAATATTCCCGGTGCCGCATCTCCGGCGAATACTGCGCCAATGGAATCCCCGGATACCCGCGCTGCTGCGAGCACCAGTGCACCAGGCCATTTTCACAAATGTACAAATAACGCGAGCCCGAGCGGCACCGCCAGTTATGCTCCCGTCCGCGCGCCACGTTGTGCTGAAATTCGTTGAAGCGCGAGTACGAGCGCTTCCCCAGCTCCATAATTTCTTCAAAAATACTCTGCTCGCGATCACCCAGCGGCTTCAGCTGCCCGTTGTTGTCGTGAATAATCCCCACCGTGCTCGTGAATCCCAGGTCCACCGCGCGGTGCGCAATTTTCAGCGCATCTTCGGGATTATTCACGCCGCTTCCCAGCACCGAATTAATGTTCACCTGAAACACCGCGTACTGCGAAAGCATTCCCAGCCGCCCATCCAGTGTCTTCAAACTTTTCTTGGATACCTCGTCCGGCGTCACGTTATCAATGCTGATCTGCAGATGCTCTAGCCCCGCGCGATTCAGCCGCTCGATGCGCTCCTTATTCAGAAAAAATCCGTTGGTGATCATCCCCGCGATGATTCCACGGCTCCGGATGTGCCGGATCACATCATCAATCTCCGGATGCAGCAGCGGTTCTCCGCCGCTGATGGTAATGATCGAAGTACCCATGTCCGCCAGCAAATCCAGCCGCCGCTTCATCTCGTCTAGCGGCACCGGCGTGGACACATCGTCAAACTCATTGCAATACGTGCACGCCAGATTGCACCGTCGCATGGGAATGATGTGTACCAGGATGGGATGCTTCGTCGAAACCAGCGCTTTCGCGATCATGCGCAACTCGCGCATCCGCGTCCGCGCAAACCGCGCCGCGCGCCGGGCACGCACTCCAGGATTCGCCTTTAAACGCGCGCCACCGTTACCGCTTTTGCTTATTTCCGCCACGATTCGCCGCAAAAACCCCTGCGACAATTATACACGACGCTTCACACCGCCACCGACGCCTGCTCGCAATTCCACACCTCCAATGCCCACAAAAACAAAACGGCCTCAGCGCATTCCGCTGAAGCCGTTTCCTGTTCACTGCGATCTGTCCAAACTTACTTGGGCATCAGCACCGTATCAATCACGTGAATCACGCCATTGCTGCACGCGATGTCCGCCTTCACCACTTTGGCGTTATCAATCATCACCGTGCCGCCCTTCGTGCTGACGGTCACCGATTGCCCGTTCACCGTTTTGGCGGAGCTCATCTTCATCACCTGCGCCGCCATCACATCGCCTGAAACCACGTGGTAGGTCAGAATGGCCACCAGCTTTTCCTTATTCTCCGGCTTCAGCAATTCGTCCACCGTGCCCGCGGGCAATTTCGCGAATGCCTCATCCGTAGGAGCGAACACTGTGTAAGGACCTGCGCCCTTCAGCGTGTCCACCAACCCGGCCGCCTGTAGCGCCGCCGCCAAGGTCTTGAACGATCCGGCCGCTACGGCCGTATCCACAATGTCCTTCGACGCCGCCTTCGGTCGTGCCAGCGCCGACACCGACAACAGCGCCACCGCTACGATTGCCATCACCGACATAACTTTCAGACTTCTCTGCCAATTAGTTTTCATCTCTTCTCCTTGAAGTTCTCTCGCGCGTACATTCTGTTGCGCTCAGTCTTTAACTATAGAGAAAAGTAATTTGCCTGCAAGGAAAATGCCGGTTTCGACCAATCTCGTGTGATTCCCAGTCAAATCGCGCTGATCTATTTGCTCGGTGAGTAAATTCGCTGCGTTTCACTCCATATCCACCGCGCTCCGTTCTTCACAATACTCTGCAGGGTTTGATCACGGCGGATCCAGGAGCCCACCGTGTCTGGTACTCAAGAGAGGACTGGATTGCGAACGGGTTGCCGTGTGCACCTGCTCATATGACTTCGCGGAGGCGCCCGCTGGCAACGTCATAGACAAAACCACGGACCGCGACAGTCTTCGGAACCCACGGATGCGTTCGCAGTTTCTGAAGTTGGTGCTGTACATTCTCTTCGATATTTTGAAACGCATAGAAAAACGCCGGCGAAACGGCAGCTGTTCCAGACTGATTCTGTATTCTGGTACGCAAATCTTGCTCACTGGTGAGCATCAGCCCGCAGTCAGTGTGGTTGATGACCATGATTTCCTGCGTGCCCAGCAAATAATGCGACACCACCAGCGAGCGCAGCGCGTCTTCCGTAACGATGCCCCCGGCATTGCGAATGATGTGTGCATCCCCGGTGCGCAACCCCAGCGTGCGGATCGAAAGTCGCGTATCCATGCACGTCAGCACCGCCAGGCCACGCTCCGGGCGGGGAGTCAGCTTGCGCAGTTCGTGCGTGCGCGAATAAATTTCGTTTGCTGCGAATACCTCGTCAATGACGCTCATAGTTCGATAGTTTACCGTAGCCATCGTGGCGGCAGGTGAGGAAGCCGAAGATTGTGGAGTCGCTGCGGAAATTGCCCGCCAGTTCCTGGGCTATAAAACCTGACGCCGCTATTTTGTGGTGATCAGCACGCTGGTCGTTGCCACGCACTGCCACGTTCCATTCATCTTGATCCACGTATCTATGAATCGCTCCCGCCGCACGTACGGCTTGCCCTTCTCGGTCCCTTTCACGCGAAAAATTCCCACTACCACCGCGGCGTCTCCATAGACCTCCACGCTGCTCTGTTCCGTCACCGCCTGCGATGGCTGGTATGCCGGCGATTTGATGCCCGCCAGAAATTCGCTTTTGTTCGTAACACTCCCATCTATATCCAGCGATACGAACGTGCTCGCCAGCACTTGATTCAGCGCCTTAGTATCTTTCGCCTCCAGAGCGTGATTCCACGCGGTCTCCAGCGCGAGAACCCGTCCGCCCTCGTCACTCGCGCTTTGCTGTTCCGCTCCGGTGCACATGGCCGCCCACATCAACATCGTCGCGCCAACCAACGCTTTCCTCATCGCTCGCCTCCAGCGCAATCCGCAACATACCTGCGCGTCATTCCGTAATATTATTACCTGCTTAGTTTACTCGTTGTGATTATTTCGTGTGGTAGCCAATTTGGTTACGCAACACGCACTACCACCGCGCAGGTTCCTCGGTTAAACTCTCCGCCTGTTAACCGGAGGAAACGTTCATGCGCCGCGCTGCTCTCGCAACCTTAATCGTTACTTGCGTCTTCGGCATCTGCCTGCTTTCGCCGTTCACCAGCGCGGATGGCGTCGCTGATCACGCCAAACAACTGCATTTCTCTTCCATCGTTCTCGACACCCACGCGGACACCACCCAGCTCTTCTTCACCAGGGACTACGATTTCGCCAAGCGCAACGCCGGCGGCAGTCACGAAGATATTCCCCGTATGCGCGAAGGCGGCCTCAACGCGCAATTTCTCTCCATCTTCATAGACGCCGCCATCATGGGTCCGCCCGCCGTACAAAAAGCGCTCGACCAGATCGCCGAGATTCGCACCGTGGTCGCCGCCCATCCCCAGGACCTCATGTTCGCCACTTCCGCCGACGATATTCGCCGCGCGCGTGCGCAAAATAAAATCGCCATTCTCATGGGCATCGAAGGCGGCCACATGATCGGCAACGATATCCGCATGCTGCACATCTATTCGCTGCTGGGCGTGCGTTACATGACTCTCGCCCATTTCAAAAATGACGAATGGGCGGACTCGTCCACCGATAAGCCCGCGCACAACGGCCTTACCGATTTCGGAAAGGACGTCGTGCGCGAAATGAATCGCCAGGGCATCCTCATTGATATCTCCCACGTCTCCGATAAAACTTTCTACGACGCGGTGGAAGTCAGCAAAGCCCCGATGATCGCTTCGCACTCTTCAGTTCGCGCCATCTCCAACCATCCCCGAAACATGACGGACGAGATGATCAAGGCGCTGGCCGCCAAAGGCGGCGTCATGCAGATTAATTACGAGCAGAATTATTTGAGCGACGAATACAGAAAAGCTTACGCCGCCAATGCCGGCGACCTGACTAGAGCCGACGAACAATTCAAACAGGAGTGCGGCGACGATTTCCTCTGCATTGGCAAAGCCCAGAAGCGCCAGCTCGAGAAACTTCAAGCCGAAGGCAAGCTGCCGCGCGTCAGTTGGGAAAAAATAATCGAGCACATTGATCACGTCGTTAAACTCGTCGGCCCCGACCACGTAGGCCTGGGTTCCGACTTCGACGGAGCCACCATGCCCGACGGCATGGAAGACTGCTCCAAGCTCCCCAAAATCACCGAAGCCCTGGTGCGCAAGGGCTATTCCGACGCGGACATCCAAAAAATCCTCGGCGGCAACATTCTGCGGGTCCTCGCCGACTCCGACCGCGTTGCCCGCGAACTCAACGCCGCCAAAAACTAGCCGCGAAGCTACGGCATTTCGCGTGCAGTAACTCCCTCTCCCGCGCTGCCTTACTGTCGCGCGCCCTACAAAAAAATAAACTTGGCATGGACTAACACAATTGTTATAACCGTAAAGTTCCCCCTGCCCCCACTGAGATCCTATGCCTACCAAAGTGCTGATCGCCGATGACAGCGTCGTTATGCGTGCCGCTATTCGCAGAACTCTCGAAGAAGAAGTCCAGATTGAAGTAGTGGGTGAAGCTTCGACGTTCCCGGAAACCCTGCAGATGATGGATGACAAAGAGCCCGACGTGCTGCTCCTCGATTTACACCTCGCGGAAAGACGCGATTTTGCCCCCGAAGTTGTCAAATCCCAGCTGCAATCCGTTCGAACGCTGGCCATGTCGTTCTCCAGCGATTTGGAATCAAAAACCCTGGCGGAAACCTATGGCGCCGTTCGCCTGCTCGACAAAATGCGTCTCTACAGCGACATGATTCCCGCCATCGTCGCCGTTCCGTCGGTACCGCCATCCAAAATTCCCCTGCGTCTTCGCAAGCCTCTGCGGCGAAGCCACGCCGCCTAGCTCCCGGCTACCAAAATTTCCCTGTTCGGCGGCAAAAGCTTCGGGCGTCATCCCGTCATACCCGCCTGCCTGCGCCGTTCGAGTGTGCGACATCGCTACAGTGCTGTCCCGCATTCGAACAAAATCTCGCGCCGCCGCACCCACCCAGTCCACTAACCCGTTGCTCATGTTGCGCATGTCCAGGCCGGGCGCGGCGGTCCGCTTGCTCTTATCCCAGTGCCTCAGGAGGGCTCCATGAAAAAGATTGATCGCATCCGCGAGAAGGTCACCATCCTCCCCACCTCCATGTACCTTTCCAAGATGCACGACGCTGGCTGGAGCCTGGTAGCCCTGGAGTGGGAGCGCGAGATCGAAATCCCCGGCAAAGCCGAAGCCTACGCTGAAGACGCCT
>JBBRPU010000250.1:0-5511 GCA_038227545.1 Candidatus Acidiferrales bacterium | reverse complement strand
CTGCCTCCGGCGCGCTGGCGAAATCAGGAGCAGCGACATGAGTCTCGAAGGCGCGAAACAGGACGAGAAAAACCCAATGGGTGAAAGCGAAAATATCGGACGCGGTAAGCTCCCGGCGGGCCGCACCACCAAGTGGCGCGCCGGCGTGCTGGGCGCTACAGGCCTGGTCGGCCAGCGCATCGTGAAGCTGCTAGCCGGGCATCCGTGGTTCGAGTTGACGGAGGTGGCCGCGTCGGAACGCTCCTCGGGCAAGCGCTATGCGGAAGCGGTACGCTGGCATCTTGATACGCCGATTCCGCTCGCCGCGTGCGACCTGATGGTCAAAGGCCTCGAACCCACGCTCGACTGCGATTTTGTTTTCTCCGCGCTGGATTCGTGTGTGGCCGGCGAAGCGGAAGAAGAGTTCGCGCGCGCAGGCTACCCGGTGGTTAGCAATTCCAAGAACCATCGCATGGATGCCGACGTTCCGTTGCTGATCCCGGAAGTAAACGCCGCGCACCTCGACGCCATTCCGGCGCAGCAGAAAAAGCGCGGTTACGATCGCGGGTTTATTGTCACCAATCCGAATTGCTCTACCGCCGGACTGGTGCTGGTGTTGAAGCCGCTGGCCGACGCGTTTGGACTGGAAAAAGTTTTTGTCGTCACGCTGCAGGCGGTTTCGGGTGCGGGCTATCCCGGCGTGGCCACGCTGGACATTCACGGCAACGTAATTCCCTTCATCAGCGGCGAAGAAGAAAAAATGGAAACCGAGCCGCAAAAACTGCTGGGCAAATGGGACGGCGCGCGCTTCGTGGATGCGGGCATCGGCATGACCGCGCATTGCAATCGTGTTCCGGTGCTGGATGGGCATCTGGAATGCGTCAGCATCGGGCTGAAAAAAATCGCTTCGCTATATGAAGTGCAGGAAGCGCTGCGCACTTTTGAAGTGGATGCACAGTTGGCGGCTCTACCTTCGGCGCTGCGTCACCCCATCGTGGTGCTGGAGGAAGAAAATCGCCCGCAGCCGCGCCGCGATGTGGATGCCGGCGGCGGAATGGCCGCGGTGGTCGGCCGCGTGCGCGAGTGTCCGCTGCTGGATGTAAAGCTCACTCTGCTATCGCACAACCTGGTTCGCGGAGCTGCCGGGGCCGCGGTGATGAACGCGGAATTGCTGGGCGCCCGCGGCTTTTTGAAATCACGGGTAGATCAGGGTCAAGCGCTGGCCCAAGAAGTATCGAAATAAAACCTCTCAGATTTGAATTATCCATTCCAGGTCATGGAAGTTAACCCTGGCTCATAATGCTTCGGCGGCTCCCATCCCGCAGCTACCCCACCCCCGCCTTTTCCGCAAAAGAGGCTGGAACCTATTGAAAACAAATACAACCCGCGGCGAAAAAAGAGGCAAGAGACTTAAAGAGCGCTGCAAAGCCTCCCAAAAGCCTATCCAAACGCCAGAGGATGTAGCTGAGGACACCCGGTGAGCAGGTTGGAGTGCGAAGTGGTGACCGAAGATCATAAGTGATTATACTATTTCTGTATGTAACTACAATATAAATAAAGGACAGTAAAAGTACAGGTAGGTTGGTTACGAAACGATGCTTGATTCGCAATTGCGCGCGGCGTAGAGCGTCAGCAAATCACACATGCGTTGATTCCATCGCGCCAGCTCCGATGCGCCGCCAAACGATACGATGAGCGCAACGATTTGTTTAGTGGCTGCCGTGACCATGGTGCGTTCCGAATCGCTGGTGGCGCTCCCGTGGGGACCGGTGGCGTCGGCAAAGAGCGGCATGCCTTCGAGATTCAAATCGTACTTACCGATGCCTTTATAAGTTTCGCTGGCGCGCCCAGCGCGAAATACGATGTCTCCGTTGATGGCTGCCAGATCATAGAGTCCTACTGGCAGACGGCTTTCCACGGAGACCAAATTAATCACGTCCACGACCGCGTTGATGCGCGGCAAACCTTTGCCGGCAATCACGCGACGCAGCAGCGCTTCCGCCGACCCGCGATAGCGCGCCGGATCTTTCCCCAGCGCCTTGTAGCCCGCGCGCGTGGCCAAAACCTGCGCCGATTCCAAAACCACGCGCGGCTCCGGCAGGCGCAAAATCTCTTCCGCGCGTAATTTCAATTCGCCGGTCAGTGCTGCAGGCGTTTCACCGGCTTCGACCTCGGCGGTGACACAACCTAGAGCCGCTCGCGGGCACTTTTTCTTTAGTACTTCGTCAATCGAAACATTCACTGCTGGCATGCGCGGATTATGGCACACGGGCGTTGCAGATCGCTTCGAGTACAACTTAGTGTTTCGCCTGCTTAAATGGAAAGCGTGCTTGGCTGACTGTGAGGGATGCGGTAAGCGATTTGCCCGATCCCGAAAAGTATCCGCGCAGCGCAATCGCCAACCACAAGCAGCGCGTCTGCAACTTCCGAATCGCAACCCAGTGCATCTTTATCGCGAAGCTCCGTCTCGGTTCACGGACGCGTCGAGTCTCGATATATTTTTCGCATTGTCGAGAGCTTCGCGCAAAGTGCGACCATCGCGCGTGGCTAGCGTGATGCCACACAAGGCTGCGAGCGTGGGCGCGATATCCGCGGGCGTGGCCGGACCGTAATATTTTCCCGGATGAATACCCGCGCCCATCAAAATAACCGGGACTCTCTGGTCGTAGTAGTACGGCGTGCCGTGGGAGGTGCCGCCGCGATTCGGTTTTCCGGCGGGGGTGCTATCCCAAATCCAGTACGGTTTCGGAACGATGAGCAAATCGCCGCTGCGAGACTGGTAAAAACCTGATGCTTCGGCGTCGCGAAAAGTATCGTAGGTGGCGAGACGATCGGCGAGGTCGCCCGCCTGATAGATGTGGGCCACTCCGGGAGTGGATTGCGCGGCATCCATCGCAGCGGTCATAGCGCGAGAATCAGTTTTCAGTTTGGCAAAAATCCCCGGCGCGAAATACACATCCGCGCCACCAATTTCTGCAACAGACGGTTTGCCAAAGTGAAAGGGTTCAAGGGCCTGCTCGATACGGGTTTTTACGTCGGCAAGATTCAGGCGGCCGGCATCTACCCCTTGCTTGCGAAGATCTTCGGGGACGGGAGCGACTCCATGGTCGGCGCTGAGGGCCACGACGTAATTTCCGGCGCCGACGGATTTATCGAGATGCGTGAAGAAAACGGCTAAATCGCGGTCGAGGCGTGCGAACTCGTCCTGAATTTCCCAGCTACGCGGGCCGAAAGCGTGCCCAACGTAATCTACGGAAGAAAAACTGATGCCCAGGAAATCGGTGGCGGCGCGCTGGCCGAGTTGAAGTTTGTCCACGGCAGCTTCAGCCATGCGCGCGAGATAAGATTCGGCGTACGGGCTGGTGGCCCACTGGGAATAAAAAGTTTTGTCCGGACCTTTGCTGTCTGGATTTCCACGCAACGGATGAGGAAACGAAGCGCCGTAACCAGCCGGCGGCCCCGCGCCTTCCGCGTTTTTTTGATACAGGTAGGCGGACTCAGGCAGGAGAGGGGCCCAGGTCTTGCCATAATCGGCGGCGACCGGATGGGCCTTCACAAACTCAGCGACGAAAGGCGCGTGAGGATACGCGCTGGAAGTAATCCAGTAGCCGGGCGTGCCGTCGAACCAGGTGACCGCGTCGCCTTGATGTCCGGCCAAGGTAATGGAGGCTCGGGCTTTCAGAGACATGGTGACTATGCGAGTTTCCGCTCCTAACTGGAATTTCAATTCTTCCGCAAAGGAGGGCAGCAGCATTTTGACGGCGCTATCTCCGGGCGCGGGGCTGGCGGGTGCGCCAATAGCTCCGGTGGCCCCATCCGTGCCCGTGGCGGCGGGAGTTTCTGCGACGGCAGCGGCGTAAGGAATATTTTTTACGGTAGCATCCGCGGTGCAGGTGACATCTTTCTGCTGCTCGCGATCCCACCACTCGTTGGCAATCATGCCGTGGGTGGCGGGGAAGGCGCCGGTAGAAATGGTGGCGTGGCCGACGCAAGTTTCCGTGGCGGCATAGGGATAGGCGGCATCGCGAAACCATGCGCCTTGGTTCACGAGGCGCTTGAGGCCGCCGGTCCATTGATGCTGAAACTTATCCACGTAGTCGGCACGCATCTGGTCCACGACAAGAATTACAACAAGTTTTGGGCGCGGTACAACGCCGGCGGAAGTAGTGGGATGGAGTTGGGCTGGAGAGCGGTTGGGGGACGCCGCTTGGGCAACTATCGGTGGCGGCGGGATCATTACTGCCGCGGTGAAAATTGCTGCCACAAACTTTTTTGCGAAATACGAGAAGGATGCCGGCGCTTCGGACATGCGTGACCTCTGGAAAGCATGGCAGTCTACCATGACGTAGTTTGCGTTCCGTGAACGCTTGAAAGAGGACGGGCCTGGATGTTGGATTGGCCGGTTGGCGGCCCGGAATGATAGGATTACCCGAACTTATGCGTATCGTTGAGAAGACGCAACTCATGTCGCCGTCCGAAATTGACCGCACTATTCAGCGGCTGGCGCACGAAATTGTGGAAAAATCCGGTGGCACCAAGCACCTGGCGTTAATTGGCGTGAGGCGTCGGGGGGTACCGCTGGCGCAGCGCATCGCCAAGGCCATGCGCGGGATTGATGGCGTGGAAGTTCCGGTGGGCACGCTGGACATCACTTTGTATCGCGACGATCTGTCGAAGGTGGCTTCGCACGCGGTGTTGCAGTCGTCGGACATAACTTTCGACGTAGATAACATGGATCTGGTGCTGGTGGACGACGTGTTGTACACCGGGCGGACGATTCGCGCGGCCATGAACGGGCTGTTTGATCTGGGCCGCCCCAAGCGGGTTTCTCTGTGCGTGCTGATCGAGCGCGGGCATCGCGAGATGCCGATCGAAGCGCAGTATGTGGGGCGCAGCGTACAGACGAGTGATAGCGAGATTGTGGAAGTGCGGCTGCGCGAGATAGACAACGAAGAGCGCGTGGTGCTTGTAGATCGCGTCGAGCCGTAGGAGAATTTATTCAACAGAAGTTCAGTCCACAAGTTCAGTCAACACAAGTGACGATGTGACCTATCGCTTTCGCGACCTACTGGCACTCGAACCGCTCAGCGCGGACGAATTAACTTTTCTACTGGATCAAAGTAAGCTCTTTCAGGAAATTCAGCGGCATCCCTTAAAAAAACTGGCGACCTTGCGCGGCAAGACGGTAGCGCTGGCGTTTTTTGAGAATTCCACGCGCACGCGCATCAGTTTTAATACCGCGGCATCGCGCCTGGGCGCGGATACCATGAATTTGCAGGCGGAAGCTTCGAGTTTGAAAAAGGGCGAATCGCTCCTGGACACGGTGTATACGCTGAACGCCATGAAGCCGGATTGCCTGGTAATGCGGCACGCGTCGTCGGGGGCGGCGGATTTTGTGGCGCGCAATCTGGACATTCCGGTGATTAACGCCGGGGATGGCACCCATGAACATCCTTCGCAGGGTTTACTGGACGCGCTGACCATTCGAGACCGGCGCGGCTCTATTGAAAATCTGAAAATGACGATTCTGGG
>JBBRPU010000249.1:0-5512 GCA_038227545.1 Candidatus Acidiferrales bacterium | reverse complement strand
TGGATTTGCAGCCGCGCGAATTTATGCACGAGCTGCGCACGATAACCAAGGAAACTGGCTCCGCGCTGATTTTCGATGAGGTGGTAACCGGATTCCGCGTGCATCCCGGCGGAGCGCAAGCGTATTTCGGCGTTCGCGCAGATCTGGCCACTTACGGCAAGGTGGTTGGCGGCGGGATCTCGATCGGAGTGGTCACCGGGGACGCGAAATATATGGACGCGCTCGATGGTGGCCAGTGGAACTATGGCGACACCTCCTTCCCGGAAGTGGGCGTGACATTTTTCGCGGGCACTTTTGTGCGCCACCCGCTGGCATTGGCGGCGGCCAAAGCGGTGCTGCTGCATTTGAAAGAACAGGGGCCGGAGCTGCAGAAGCGGCTGACGGCGCGGACGGCGGAACTTGCCGAGCAGATGCGCGCGATCATCGAGGAATTCGAAGCGCCTTATCAATTGACGCAGTTCATGTCACTGATGCAGCTGGGATACCCATCGGAACAAAAATTTGCCGCGCTGTTGTTTTACCTGCTGCGCGAACGCGGGATACATATCTGGGACAATCGCGCTTTTGTGATTACCACGGCGCACAGCGAGGAAGATTTCACGAAACTGCTAACGGCGTTCCGCGACAGTTTGCGGGCCATGGTGGAGGCGGGATTTTTGCCTCCGCCGTCAGGGTCGGGTTCCAAGTCAGGCGGCGCTGGTGAAGATGGAATTGCGACGACTTCACACCGGGAAAGTCACGTTGCTCCGCTTGCGCCGGTGACGGCAGCTCCGGGTAACAGCGATCAATTTCCTTTGACGGAAGCGCAGAAAGAAATCTGGCTGGCCGCGCAGATGGGCGGCGAAGCGGCGGTGGGCTACAACGAATCGCTGAAGCTGGAGTTTCGCGGAGATTTCGACGCGGACCTGTTTCGGACGGCGGTGCAGCGCGTCATTCAGAGGCACCCGATATTGCTGGCGAGTTTTAGCTCTGACGGGCAATGGCAGCGTGTAAATAAGGGCGCGAAGCTGGATGTTCCATTGCTGGATTTATCCGGCAAAAAAGCTGTGGAAGCGGAGATGGAACTGGATCGCGTGATGGAACGCGAAGTGACTGATTCGTTTGATTTCGTCGCCGGGCCGCTGGTGCGGGCGCGTATCGTGAAGCTTTCGAAAGATCACCACGTGGCGATATGGACGGCGCATCACATTATTTGTGACGGCTGGTCCGGCGGGCTGGTGGTGCACGAACTCTCGGCGATTTATTCGGCATTAAAAAAGGGCGTCGAGCCGGTGCTCGATACGCCAGTTCCCTTCCGCGAATACGCGGTGGCGACACAGCCGGGAACGCCCGACGCGGATAAGGCCATGGAGTACTGGCGTAAACAATTCGCCGATGTGCCTGCGCCGCTGGATCTGCCTACCGACCATGCCAGGCCACGCGTGCGCAGCGCGAAAGCGGCCACGCTAAAAAGAACACTCGATCCAAAGCTGCAGCAATCGTTGAAGCGCGTCGCGGGTCAACAGCGCACCACGCTGGTGGTGCTATTGATGGCCGGGCTTGATGCGCTGCTGCACCGGCTGACGGGGCAAACAGATTTAGTTATCGGGCTTGGAGTGGCAGGCCAAGCGATGACCGGAAAATCCTGCCTGGTGGGACATTGCGTCAATCTGTTGCCGATTCGCACGAAGATCCAGCCTGATGCGCCATTTCAGGAAAATCTTGCGGCGGTAAAAAAGGGTGTGCTGGACGCTTACGATCATTATCAATCCACGCTGGGTGGCATACTGCAAAATATTTCGCTGCCTCGCAGTCCCGGGCGGCCGCCGCTCGTGGAAGTGATTTTTAACGTGGACCGCGACGTGGCCACGGCACAATTTGAGGGCACGGAATTTTCCTGCGAGCGCAATCCCAAGCGCGCGCTGCACTTCGATCTGTTTTTTAATTTCGTAGAAGGACCGCGCGGGTTGTACGTGGAGTGCGACTACAACACTGACCTCTTCGACGCCGCCACGCTGGAGCGCTGGCTGAAGCACTACCAAACGCTGCTGGTAGGCATCGCTGTCAATCCGGCGGAGACTTTTGGCAAGTTGCCGATGCTGACGGACTCGGAACAAGCGGAGATTATCAGCGGGTGGAACACCGGCGTGGAGTTCCCCAAGGAACGGACGCTGCACGGCTGGTTTGAACAGCAAGCGGCCAAATCGCCGGCAGCGAAGGCCATCACCTTTGAAGGCAAACATCTCACGTATGCGGAATTGAACGGCCGCGCCAACCAGGTTGCGCATCAGCTGCGAAGTCTGGGAGTGAAGCCTGGAACGCTGGTGGGACTTTTTGTAGAACGCTCGTTCGAAATGGTCATCGGAATTCTCGGCATCTTGAAAGCCGGCGGCGCGTACCTGCCCATAGATCCGGTTTATCCCAAAGAGCGGCTGGCTTTCATGCTGGAAGATGCGGATGCGCCGGTATTGCTGACGCAATCCTCGCTGGCGGCGGAACTTCCCGAGCACGAAATGAAGGTGGTGTACTTCGATAAGGACCGCGCGGAGCTGGAGCGGCTGCCGGTTACGAATCCGCAAAACCTGGCGACGCCCGATGATCTGGCGTACGTGATTTACACCAGCGGCTCCACGGGCAAACCCAAAGGCACGCGCGTAACGCATCACAATGTGGCGCGGCTAATGCAGGCCACGGAAAAGTGGTACGGGTTCAGCGAAAAAGACGTGTGGACTTTCTTTCACTCGCACGCTTTCGACTTCAGCGTGTGGGAAATGTGGGGAGCGTTGTTGTATGGGGGCCGCGTCGTGATGGTTCCGTACCTGACCAGCCGCTCACCCGAAGAGTTTTATGAATTGATGATCAGCGAAGGCGTGACGGTGTTGAATCAGACGCCATCGGCTTTCAAGCAACTGATTCAGGCGGAATCGCGGCTGGCCAAGCGGCAAAAGAATGCGCTGCGTTACGTGATATTCGGCGGCGAAGCTTTGGAGATGCAAAGCCTGGCTCCCTGGTTTGAGCGCCACGGCGACCAGCAGCCCAAACTGGTGAACATGTACGGAATTACCGAGACGACGGTGCACGTGACGTACCGGCCGCTTTCGTCCGCGGACTTGAAATCGGGGAGCGTCATCGGCGTGCCGATTCCCGACTTGCAGGTTTATATTCTGGACAAATTCCAACAGCCGGCGCCGATCGGTGTGATTGGGGAAGTTTATGTTGGCGGCTCCGGGGTTGCGGCGGGATACCTGAAACGCGAAGAGCTGACCGGGCAAAAATTTCTGCGGGACACTTTTAGCAAGCGGGCCGGCGCGACACTTTATCGTACTGGCGATCTGGCGCGGTATTTGCCCAGCCATGACATCGAATATTTCGGGCGCATAGACCACCAGGTAAAGATTCGCGGCTTCCGCATTGAGTTGGGCGAAATAGAAGCGGTGCTGGGGAAACATCCGGGCGTGAAGCAGTGCGTGGTGACCGCGCGCGAAGATGTGCCCGGCGAAAAGATCCTGGTGGCTTACTTTGAAGCTCCCGCTGGAGCAGGCCCCGACGTGAGTGAGTTGCGCGCGCATTTGAAAAAACAAATTCCCGATTACATGGTGCCGTCTACCTTCGTGCGCATGGATAAACTGCCGCTGACGCCGAACGGAAAGATCGATCTGAAAGCATTGCCCGCTCCCGACGAGCGCAGCATCGAGATGAAGGGCGCTTTCGTTGCACCACGAGATTCCATGGAACAGATGCTCTCGCAACTGTGGGCGAAAACGCTGAAAGTGAAACGCGTTGGACTGAATGATAATTTCTTCGAGCTGGGCGGCCATTCTTTGCTGGCGGTCAGAATCATCGTCGAAATCGAGAAGGTTTATCAGCGACGGTTGCCGCTGGCCACGCTGCTGCAGGCGCCCACGGTGGGTGGGCTGGCGGAAGTATTGCGAAAAGAAAACTGGAAGCCGTCGTGGTCGTCGCTGGTTCCCTTGCAGCCGGGAGGGTCAAAGCCGCCGATCTTCCTGATACACAGCCATGGCGGAAACATACTGGAATATTATCCGCTGGCGAACGCGCTCGGAAAAGATCAGCCCGTTTATGCGCTGCAGGCTCGAGGGCTCGACGGCAACATCGTCAAGAACGAATCGCTGCAAGAAATTGCGACCGCGTACCTGAAAGAAATCAGGAGTTTGCAACCCGAGGGCCCGTACGTGCTGGGCGGATTCTGCTTCGGCGGATTGGTGGCGATGGAGGCCGCGCAGCAATTGCAATCCGCAGGACAGAAGGTCGCGCTGGTGGTGATGATTCAAACTACGCATCCTGCCGCGCAAGCCTTCGCGCCTGATACCGGAGCAGCGCAGCGATGGTTGAGTCGCGCTACGAAGAGAATGGACCTGGAGAGAGAAAATCTTCTCCACCGGGGCACGGGATATTTTGCGGACAGACTGAGGCGTACCTGGGATGTTCTGAGCGCGCGTACGCAAATCGCCATGGACAGAATGTCTTCCAACGGTTCGAACGGCGCGGGCAAGAAATCAGAAAATTCCATGGCGTACAATCTGGAAATCCTCGGCAGGGAACACGATCGGGCATTCGATAATTATGTGCCGCGCCCTTATCACGGAGACGTGTTGCTGTTTCGCGCCAGCAAACAATTGCCGGGCATGCGTGAGGATCAATCTCTGGGGTGGAAGCCGGTGGTGAAAGGCAAGCTGGAGATTTGCGAATTGACCGGGCACCAGCAGAATATTCTGATCGAATCGCGGGTCGCGCGACTCGCTGAAGAACTTGGCAAGCGCTTGAAACCGGCGGCAGATGAGGCCCGGCCGGAAGTCCCGCAAGAGCCCGTACTGTGCTGACAATGAACCACTTACTTGGCTTTTAAAGGCTGATACAAAATCGTGTTTTACGCACAAGTAACATGACACCCGAGATGGAAACGGTCGGCTGGTCTCAATCCTCAGGAAATCTGACGCTCCCTAAAAATGAAGTTCATATCTGGCGCGCATGGCTCGACGCCGATGCGCAGGGACTTTCGCGATTGCGCGAATTCCTGTCAGAGGACGAAATATCCCGCGCTAATCGTTTCATTTTTCCACGGGATCGCGATCATTTCATTGTGGCGCGCGGCCGACTACGAGAAGTACTGGGGATGTATTTGCGGCGCGATCCGCAAAGCTTGCGATTTCTGGTTGGGAAATTTGGGAAGCCGGCGCTGATGGATGAAAACGATCTTCGTTTCAATTTGACGCATTCGCACGGACTGGCCGTTTATGGATTCGCCATGAACCGGGAGCTAGGGATTGATGTCGAGAAGATTCGACCGGACTTTGGCGGTGAAGAAATTGCAGAGCGCTATTTTTCAGAAATGGAACAGAAGGAACTTCGCGAGCTTCCCGTAGAACTTCGCGCCACGGCGTTTTTTCTTTGTTGGACACGGAAAGAGGCCTATATCAAAGCTCGCGGTGACGGATTGCAAATTCCACTCGCCAGCTTTGATGTGTCGTTATCGCCTGGCAAGCCGGAGACGCTCCGAAGTTCAGATAGCCAG
>JBBRPU010000248.1:0-5539 GCA_038227545.1 Candidatus Acidiferrales bacterium | reverse complement strand
TTCTGGAAAATGCCCATTGGCCTTGCGCAGTTGTTTGAAAACGCGATTGGTCAGCTCTTCCAGCGCTTGCTCAAATGCCGCCTGAAAATTCGCGTCGAACGGTTCGGGGGAAAAGGCGGCATCCTGCGCAGCAGCCGGGGAAGCCAGCGCGAGGTGCAATTCTGCAGTGCGCTTTGCCAATAACGCGACTGAATCCAGAAATGAAGCAACATACGCGCGCGCGACATTTTCTTGCGCAGCGGTGGGGGTACCGTCAATCGCAACTTTCACCACTTCGTTATAAAAAGTTGAAATCGAGTTCATGGCGTATTGCCAGACGTCGCCCTGGTTAGCAACGAAGGCTTGCAGGATTCCCTGCGTCATGCGCCGCCCGTTGGCCGCGTGATACTCCAGCGCGCCTAGCAACTGCGGTGCGTGCAGGTAACCGGCTTTTTCCGTCAGGAAGCTGCTCATTTCCAGATCCGGATTGACGCCTTCCTCCAATCGGCGGAAAACTTTCAGCATCAGCCGTTCGCCGTACGCAATCGAGCTGTTGCTCTGCTCCGCTTTAATTGCCCGCGGCCGCAAACTTCCCGCAGCGCCCGTTTCCTGCAGTTCCAAAGCGTGCGTACGGGACGTACGCAACTCACCGGCTTCGCCAGTGAAAATCAGCCCTCTTTGAATGGCCTCAAGCAGCAACAAAAGAAACTTCTCGTTTTTCAGCGCATCGGTGAAAACAGTAGTCTCTCCGCCGTCGCGCGCTGCAATCGTAAGTGCCTCCGTCGAAGATCCACCACCACCGGCAACCAGCGGCACCGCATATAAATCCGCGCCCCCGCCCTGGTATTCCACATTCACCAGCAACACCACCGCGTTCAAGTCACCGCGCTGCAAACGGATAATATCCACAATTTCGGCCACACGTATCTCGCGGGCCTTGGCGCCAAACCAGCGCTGGCTCTTCAAATACGCCGGCAATTGCGCCGGCAGCTCCGCTTTTAGATTGGAAAACATTTCTGTACCAAAAACGGGGGCAGCCATAACTACACTCCATTTACAGCGGCTGGGGCTCCTTGTATTTCTCCTTTGCGGATTCTCCCAGATGCCGTTCGAGCATTTGCCGCGCCAGGCCTTGGCCTCCCAGTCCAAAAGCAATCGCCAGCCCCAGCATGGAAGCGCCAAAGACAATCGAGAAAGCGGCAATCACGGTCTGCCGCGCTAATCCCAGCTCTTCGAGCGCCATGGAAATCGCCAAAATCCAGATCACAAAACGAACGGACCAGCTGACAATTTTCGCCGAGCGATATCCGGCGTTCACGGAAGCGAGCAGCGCCGCGCGCGACAGAAAGTTCGCCAGCACCAGCCCCAAAAACAAAATCAGCATGGCGATGAATATTTCCGGCAGGAAACGGAACAATCGCGAAATCTGTTCCTGCAGTCCCGCAACGCCCAGGATGCTGATGCCAATCAGAATGAAGCCGATCCAGGTGATCCAGAAAATCGAACGGCTCAACAGTTCCGTCATGGAGGGCAAATCGGCCATGCGCAGCACGCGCGAGGCGCCGGCGTCTTCCGACACGCGATCGAGCTTGGTGAGCCGCAGCAGCGTGCGCAAGATGTAGCGAAACACGTAGGCCACCAGCAAGCCCAACGCGATGATGACCAGCATGACCACAAATCGCGGCAGGAATTCCGCGATCATGTGCACCAGATTGTAGTAAGCCTGTTCCAAGCCCTGCACGATGGTGTCTTTCATGATTTCACCTCAACTCCCGCTTTCCACTTCTCGACCAGGTAAGGTTTCTGACGTTCGAATTCGGCGCACAAATTTTCGCTATCCGCTTCCATATCTGCGGTGGAAGAATTGGAATGTTCAATGAGGAAGGAACAGATTTTTCCGCGATACAGCGGAACCAGCGCCTGCACCAGGTGATCGCGGTTGATCACCGAGCGGTGGTAGGAAGCGGCAAAGTCATACAGCACTTTCACCCACAGGTCCGTGCCAAAGCGGAAAGCATGCTGGTCCAGCTGCGCGATGGTTTGCATGTTGGCGTGCGTCTCTGAGCTCAGAATGGAACTGAGCACGGGCTCCAACTGATTTAAGCCGGACTTGAACATTTCCAACATGGGCGCGAGATCCAAGTCCGATGCTTCAGTGGTAACCGCGTGATCCGGGCCAAATGTCGGCACCGGTTCCGAACCGTCCCGGTTCAGCCATTCGTTCTGCCGCGTTTCCATGCACCAGAACAAACTGCCGACGGTCTGGCGCAAAGCTTCCACAATGTCCAGTCCTGCGCCGGCCACAGGCTGCGGCTTTTCTCCAAGAAAAACCTGGCAGCAGCGGAAATCGGAGGTCATCGCGGAAATTCCCATCCAGGCCTCCGGCCGCGAACGCACCGGCTCTTCATTCCAGACTTCCTGATTCAGGCAGAACGAGCCCAGCTTGCTGGAAAATGCCCATTCATCGGAATACAACTCGCGAATCCGCCGGCCAAAAAGCGCACGCGTCATGGGATACAACAGATTGCGCGCCAGCAATCCTTGAAATTTGTGGCGCGAATACATGGGCGCCACGAAATCGTAGTTGTCTCGCAGCGCCGGCCGCAACAAATTGGCGATCCAGTCCGGTGCAGTGCTGGCGGTTGCCGGCGAAACCACCGCACAGGCCTTGGCGCGCAAAAGATCGGACGAGGAAAGAATGGTGCGCAGCGCTAATCCAGCGGAGGGCGCGGAACCAAATCCAGCGGTGATGCGATGAATGGTGCGCAGCGAGCTTAGTCCCTTGGAAGGCCCATTTTTAAAGAAGCTTTCGCTGCCGGCGGAATCACCCGCACCGTCCTCCGTGGGCCCGCCATCCACGCTGATGATGGCCATGCGCTGGCGAACAAAATTTACCTGCAGGCTATGTTCGATCAAGCGTGCGGCGGTGCGCATCGTTTGGGCGCTGTTGTGCGAGAGGATTCCCACGAGGAGATCCACCTCACCGACACTCATCAATTGACGAAGTAGATCGTCAGAAAGGAAAGTTTCATCAGCCAAGGACTTCAACGCTCACTTTCAACCGGGCGGAAATATCATACACAAAGCTGGTGAGCGGCATAGCTTCGGGGGAGGCGGTAGCAAACCGGCGCGCCGCGCGAAACGATGGCATCAAACGCGCCGCAGCCGGAACCAGTAGAATTGATAGGGACCGAGTGTCAGCAGGTAAGGAAGCTCGCCAAATCTGGGAAACAAGTTTCGGCCAAACATTTCAATGGGGATGTAGCCTTTGTAGCGCTGCAGGTCGAGCTCCACAGCCTGCGCCGAGCACGACAGATTGTTGACTACCAGAATTTTGTCGTTCCCCAGTTCTCGAATGTATGCGAGCACGCGGTGATTCGACGGCCGCAGAAACTCCATCGTGCCGCGACTGAACACGCGATAAGAATTTCGCGTTTTGATTAAAGCTTTCATCCACGACAGCAGCGAGTGGTTGGATTTCTTCTGCGAATCCACGTTCACCACCTGATAGCCGTATACAGAATTCGAAATCAGCGGCGAATACAGCCGTTCCGGATCCGCAAACGAAAACCCCGCGTTGGTGCCGCCGTTCCACTGCATTGGGGTTCGCACACCGTTGCGGTCGCCCAGATAAATGTTGTCGCCCATGCCGATTTCGTCGCCATAATAAATGATGGGCGTGCCGGGCATGGACATGAGCAAGCCATTCAGCAATTCAATGCGCCGCCGGTCGTTTTCCATCATGGGCGCCAGCCGCCGGCGAATGCCCAGATTGATGCGCATGGTTTTTTCGGTGGCGTACTCGTCGTACATGTAGTCCCGCTCGATGTCGGTGACCATCTCAAGCGTGAGTTCGTCGTGGTTGCGCAGAAAAATACACCACTGACAATTTTCCGGAATCGCCGGAGTCTGATCGAGAATCTCGATAATCGGTTTGCGATCCTCCAGCTTCACGGCCATGAACATCCGGGGCATCAACGGAAAATGAAACGCGGCGTGAAATTCATCGCCGTCACCGAAGTACGCGCGCACATCCGCCGGCCACTGATTGGCTTCCGCGAGCAGCATCTTCCCGGGGTAATGCTGGTCCAATCGTTTGCGAATTTCCTTAATTACCACATGTGTTTCGGGGAGATTTTCGCAGGAAGTGCCCTCGCGTTCGACCAGGTATGGCACGGCGTCCAAGCGAAACCCGTCAATGCCCATGTCCAGCCAGAACCTCATGGCCTCCCAGATCGCTTCAAATACCGCGGGATTGTCGAAGTTCAGATCCGGCTGATGGCTGAAAAATCTATGCCAGTAATATGACTTGGAAACTGGATCCCACGTCCAGTTGGACATTTCCGTATCAAGAAAAATAATGCGCACGCCCTGATATTTTGTGTCGGTATCGCTCCACACGTACCAGTCACGTTTGGGATTGTCCGGCGAGCTGCGCGCTTCCTGGAACCACGGATGCTGGTCGGAGGTGTGGTTCATCACCATTTCGATGATCACGCGAATGCCGCGCGTGTGCGCGGCGTTCAGAAAAGTCTTGAAGTCTTCCAGAGTGCCGTAACTGGGATGAACGGTGGTGTAGTCTGCGATATCGTAGCCGTCGTCGCGTAGCGGAGAAGGATAAAACGGCAGCAACCAGATTGCCGTGGTGCCCAATTCCTGAAGATAATCCAGTCGCTGCGTCAGCCCGACAAAATCTCCGATGCCATCGCCATTGCTGTCGCAAAACGTGCGTACGTGCAGCTGGTAAACGACCGCGTCTTTGTACCACAGGCTGTCTTCTTGCAGCGCCAAAGAGAAACCCCTCGTCAACAAATCACGCCAAAAGCATTATTACCGCAACGGATGCACGCGAAATATGTGCGCAGGCATCTGCGCCGGATTCAGCTCCACATAATTCCTGCTGCCTTGCCAGGCGTATCTTCTGTCCGTCAGCAGATCGTGCAGTTCGTAAGATTCGTCCGCGCTTAACCTGAATTCCTTAAGCACTACATCAATGAAGCCCATCTGCCTGTTCACCGGATCAAGATTCACAATCACCAGGAGCTTTTCCGCGCGATCGTCGGAGACTTTGCTGTACGCGATCAATTGCGGATTGTCCACCGCATGAAACTGCAAACTGAGATTGCTCTGCAGAGCGACATTTTCCCGGCGG
Source organism: Candidatus Acidiferrales bacterium (assembly GCA_038227545.1). Classification (GTDB taxonomy): domain Bacteria; phylum Acidobacteriota; class Terriglobia; order Acidiferrales; family UBA7541; genus Acidiferrum. Next base: position 408 of record JBBRPU010000248.1, on the reverse strand, counting down.
ATATGGTTCACGCGCCGGATCAAATCCCTCAGGCTTCTAGGATCATCACGATTCCAGACGCGGACCTGATATTTTTCCGAATCCAGATATTCCTCGCTGCCTTCACTCACCGGAACGTTTTCGATCAGTTCGAACGCCGGTCCATAAATGCCGTAATTCGCTCCCAGCGTGGCCGCCAGAATCAATCGCGCAATAAACGACGGCCGTCCGCCCTTCCGCAGATATTCGTTGAGAATGTCAGGAGTGTTAGGCCACAGGTTTGGCCGAAAAAAATCGCTAACCGGAGGCGCGCTTATTTCCGTGAAGTATTCCGTCAACTCCGCCTTGGTATTTTTCCACGCAAAATAGGTGTAGGACTGGTTGAATCCAACCTTCGCCAGCCGATACATTATTTTTGGCCGGGTAAAC
>JBBRPU010000247.1:0-5546 GCA_038227545.1 Candidatus Acidiferrales bacterium | reverse complement strand
CGCGCACCGGAGGATTCGGATCGGTCACTCCTGCGCTATCGGTCACCGTCAAGGTGGCCTGATAAGTTCCCGGCGTGGAAAAAGTGACGGTGCCAGGATTCTGGATAGCGCTAACGGCCGGTGTGCCTCCTCGAATGGACCACGAATATCCCGCGATGCTACCCGAATTGGCTGTGCCGCTTCCCTGAAAAGTCACGGTCTGGCCGGTGGTGACGGCGGTATCCGTGGCCGGACTGGTGATGGCTCCCGTGGGAGGAATGTCCGCTGGCGTCGCAGAGACGCGCAAAAAATTTGCGACAGACGGCACGCCCGCGTTGTTGATCACGAAAAGCATGTAATAGCCGGGGGGCGCGACATTGCCATTGGGCGGCCCGGTCACCGTCAGTACTCCGCTGCCAGCAGTAAACGCCAAACCCACCATGCGCTGATCCATATCAAATGCGTGCGTGACGGAACCATTCTTCATTAACACGACGGAAGCGATATTGGCTGCGTCAGGAGTTGTCACCGTAAAGGAGGTGCCATAGCCAACTACCGCGGGGGTCACGGTGGTAATGGAAGGCCGCACGGCCAGGGTGCCGTTCGCCTGATAAAGATAGGGTGGAGTATAAATTTCCACGTGATTCTCAAACGTTCCACGCGTGGGATTACCGCCGGCAACCCATACAGTGGCATCGGGCAACAGCAAAGACACCGAATGATACAGGCGCGGAAAGGCGTTCGAACCAGCCGAGCCCATGGTGTTGGTGGCGGAATCGTACAGATCGGCCTGCAAGCTGGCAGTGCTGGTGTCTTCATCGTTAAGCGAACCGCCGACGGTCAAAACCTTACCGTTCGGCAGCAGCGTGGCATTCATCTCGATGCGCGGCTGAGACATGTCCGGGCCATTCACCCAGGCTGGAGTAGCTGCGGACAGGTCAATGATTTCGGTAGACTTGGTGGAGGGATTTCCGCCGCCAAAAATGATCACCTTGGGGGTGTAACTATTTGCGGGAGTCAGCGGCAAGAGCACCGACGACCCGTACGTACGACTGCCGCCATAGTTGGTAGTAGCGATTACACCCGACCAGGTGTTGTTGGCGGGATTGAAAGTGCGCGATTGCGTCGTCGAACCCGAATAAAAAACTTTGCCGCTGGGCAACAAATGCATGCGCGGGTACAGCGGCGGCGTCCACGGCGTGGCAACAGGAGCAGCCCAACCCGCCCCCAAAGTATAGATTTCAACTTGCGTGTTGGTGTTGCTTCCTTCATCCAGTCCCGAAAAAGTGAGCAAGCGGCCATCGCCAAGAATCGTGTCGGTGGGATACCACCGGCCGTGGGCCATATCTTCCATGTCTATGAGTTTGTTGGTCGCAGGGTTGTATATTGCGGTTCTTTTCCATCCAAAGAAGGGATCGTACTGAAGATTGCCGCCGACAATCATGGGGCGTCCATCGGGCAGGATCACCATGCCGTTGCAGAACATGTCCCAACTGACCGGCTGCGTCGTGACGGTGTTGTTCGAAGGGTCCCAAACGCCGGCGTTAAAAGTCGTCTGTTGGGGATAATTTCCGGAACCTGAAACCACTAGAATTTTACCGTTCGCGAGCAACGCGCTGTGCACCGGGTTAATGGGCATCAGCGTCGGCAGCGTCTGCCAGGTGCCCTGAACGTTCGCCTGCGCATGCGCAGCTGGCGCGCCAAAAGTCAAGGCCGCGAGAGTTGCAACGAAAAGGATCCCGCTTAATACAGAAAAGTGATTGTGAAGGAATTCCAAAGCAGATTTCGAGCGTGGTCTTAGCATGGACGTGCCGATAGCCCCTGAACGATGGTAATGCATCAAAATGCCTCCTGATTCACTATCCGGCGTGCCGGTGGCCAAAAGCTAAATGCGCTTGGCTGCGATAGGCCAAAAGGGACTTCGTAGAACGACCTGGGGAACTCTAGGTAAGTGTGTTGCACACAATGGGCCGAGCTAAGTGTAGCGTTTTTAGCGGTGAGGGCTGCGACGGTCGGAAGTTTTTTCCAACATTAGGAAATGCCTTACTTCCACGTTCTTTGGCATAGCAGCGTCATCTCCCGGTTTCAGATGGGGACCGTCAAAGCGCCCAGGTTCATCCAGCCCGACTCGCTACTTCCCGTTCAGTTTCGCGTGAGTTTCGACAGGCTCGAAGGTAAACTCAATTGACTGCTGCCGGGGCTGTAGCTCAGCTGGATAGAGCATCGGTTTCCTAAACCGGTTGTCGCGAGTTCGAACCTCGCCAGCCCCACCATTTCAGGATTTGAAATTTTCAATGGCAACATTGAGGTAGTGCTATGCGTTTCACGATTTCGCTTGATGTATGCCGACAGTTCTCAAACACTCGGGAGATTAGATTTGCGATGGTGCGTCACGGATGCGGGATCGTCACGCACAAATCTTTCGAACGCACGCTCTCGTGACCTTTGTCGTCCACGGAGGTTATCTGGTAGCAGTATTCCTCGGCTGACACAACGGTAGGATCATCGTAACTGTTGGTTGTAGATGTGCCCACCTTTGTGTAGCTGTCCGAGCGGTAAGGCCGGCGGTAAATGTCGTAGCTCACCGCGCGCGCTACTTTTTCCCAGTTCACGGTGACTTTGTGGGGCCTGGCAGGCTCGGCGGGCTGCTGCCGTTCCGCAGGACGAAAATAAAATCCTAGAGCAAGCATCGCGCTCAGGACGACCAGAATGACAGCGATTTTCTTCATGGACATTTTTCTTCACGCTTTTGCAGTTCTGCCTCGCTTGGCTGCACGCAATATATTCCGGAAGAAATTTCCGCGCAACGAGCGGTGTCCGTCATGCGCTTTCCGGCCTACGCCCTAGAATCGCGCTTCGCCGCTCGGCGAAACCTGCGGCGCCGGAATCTGGAATTCGCTCTGCGCTTTGGAGGGCCTATTCACCTTCGACAGCCGGCCAATCTTCAGCAATTGCGCGTGAGCCTCCTGCCAGGTAGGCTCCTCTGCTGAATCCTGCATCCAGTGTGCCACCGCCGCTTCATCGCACCACTCCAGCAGTAGGCTTTCATTGCAGCCTCCGAATCCCACGCGGTGCGGGTCCAGACACTCTTGGAGCTTCCCGCAAGACAGAAACGCCCCGATTGCCCGGAGCTTTTTTGGCCTGGCGCCCCGAACGGACAGCTTGTAGAAAGAATAGCGGCAAGAAACGCCAGGATCGAACTCGCAACCTGGTAATGGAGATGAGAGTCATCGTGATGGCGTTCACAGTATATAAAGGTAGACGCCTCCTCCAAACTGCTACTAACCTGCTGAAGTGCGGGTGAAAACTAATCACCAGATGCGAACCGCGGCAATTCCACTCCAGCACCCAACAATAACAACTTAACCAAGCGGGAACGCCTCCCCCCAGGCAGAGTTCCGCGACCGGGCTCGTGTTAGAGTACGCTTTGCCGCCTAAAGAAAAATGATCGAGTCAAAAAAAATCGGGCGCTACGAAATCATCGAAGAAAAAGGCCGCGGAGCAATGGGCGCGGTGTACCTGGCGCGGGACCCCGCCATGGATCGGGTGGTGGCACTGAAAACGATTCACTCCATTGCCCTGACCGGCCCGCAAGGTGAAGAATTCCGCGAGCGCTTTCATCGCGAAGCGCGAGCCGCGGGAGGCCTGGCCCATCCAGGCATCGTCACCGTATTCGACGTTGGCGAACAAGATGCCATCCCGTACCTGGTGATGGAGTACATAGACGGCCAGACCTTGGACGCCGCCACAAAGAATGGTGAGCGTTTCACGTTCGAACGCGTCTGCGAAATTGGCCAGCAGATCGCTGAAGCTTTGGGCTACGCGCACAGAAACGGCGTAGTGCACCGCGACATCAAGCCCGCAAACATCCTGCTGACCTCCAAAGAAAAATATGGAATCGAACGGCCCAAAATTACCGACTTTGGCGTGGCCAAACTTGGCGCGGCGCACCTCACCACTACCGGTCAGGTGTTGGGAACGCCGGCATTCATGGCCCCTGAGCAATTCACCGGAGCGCCGATTGATGGCCGCAGCGACCTTTTTTCGCTGGGCGTAATTCTTTACTGGATGGCCACTGGCGAGCACGCCTTCCCTGGGGAAACGGTCACGGCGGTTTCTTACAAAGTGGTGAACACCGAACCGGTGTCGCCGCGAAAGTTGAATCCCGCAGTGCCTACGGAATTCGATCTGATTGTTATGAAGTGCCTGGCTAAAGCGCCGTCCGAGCGCTACGCAACTGGGGAAGACTTGGCGCAAGACCTGGTGACCCTGCGAACAACTCGCAGTCCCGCGACATTGCATGGCGTGGTGCCGACCGCGTTCGCGACGCCTCGAGATAGCAGCCTGGATGCGACGCTGGATTCACAGCCGAGTGCGATAGGTCTGCAAGCCAACGCCGCGGCACAGCCACAGGCGCCGGCAAAAACACGCACGAGTAGGATCGGCGCGATCGCTGCAGCCATCTTCCTCGCCCTGCTCTTGGGCGGTGGTTGGTACGCCTACACGCACAGAGGTAAGATTACGGAGATGTCGGATGGAGGTGGTCCGCCAGAGGCGGCGGATTCGGACGCCAACACCGCCGCGGAGCCGACGGTTAAAAAGAAAGCGCCTGTAAAACGGGACAGCCTCACGGAAAATGTGAATGCGCAGACCGGTAAGAGCAGCAAAAAATTCGGTGAATCTGCAAAAAATTCGGCGGCGTTGCTGGCTGCCGTGCCACCGCCGCCGCGGGTGGCGTTTGATCCCCGGCAACTCGATCCCGGCGCCAATGCAAAATTAAAAATCGAAGCGGATCATTTTCCTGAGAATGTAGCGTTCACCGTGGAGATGGGCGGGAAAATATATTTTGAGCGCAGCGGTGGCAACAACCAGAACATGTTCGAAGACTTGTTCGTGCCGCCCGGCGTCACGGAGTTTCGCGTGATTGCTGGCGTTGGCGCGAACCGCAAGACTTCCAATATCGTAAGCGCGGAATTCAAACCCAAAAAGAAGAAAACCTTGCGCATAGAACTACGGACGCAGGGTCAAGGGTCCGGCTCCGGAGTACCCTCCGGCGTCTATCCGGATTCGCAAATTGTGGTCGCCCTCAAGTAAAAATGAGCGGTTTCGCGCCTCACTGGCCGGCGGAACAGGTCGCTGCTGCGGCCTAAGCGAAAAGTAACATTTTGTAACGCTCCTCAGGACGGTTCCCACTCCGTCGCAAATCCAGCCCGTATTTTCAACCACTTGGCAGCCTCGCGCTAGGACGGGCGCGTGCACTTAAACCAAGTGGAATCCGCCCATTTTCGGCGAATCTATGTGTAACTCGCCGTCTGCGCGAAAGGGCGTAACCAGTGGGAAAATTTTTGTCAGTGATCGAAACTTTACTACCTCAAGCGGTGGAAGACAGCAGGCTCGCGGAGCTTCACCGCGCGTTGCTGAATCTTCACCTACTGCTGCGTTCCGAGAGGCTCTACGACAAAAATCATCCGCGGCGGCTGGCCGCTTTGGAGAAAGCTTTCGACTCTCTTCTCGCCGCAGCGCAACGCGGGAAATTTGAAGTGTATGTGCGCCGTGATGGTTTGGCG
>JBBRPU010000246.1:0-5561 GCA_038227545.1 Candidatus Acidiferrales bacterium | reverse complement strand
TGAGGGAAGGCCCGAAGTAGCAGTGCCGCCAAGCCAGGAGACCGGCGAAATCCGCAACCTACGCGAGATGTTTGCGCGTAGGACAACCTTCAGAGCTCCCGCGCGTGAGGGAGCGGAGGATAAAATGAAAACTATTTTTCTGCGGTTGTTGCTTCCGCTGTTGGTTGTCCTTCTTTTTAGTTTCCCCTCGATGGCTCAGAGTAATTCGGCCGCTGCGTCTATTTCTGGCGTGCTACTGGATAGCAGCGGTGGAGCCGTGGCGGATGTAGCGATTACCGCGACGATGGAAGGGCAGACGGGTTCACCCGTCTCGGCAAAATCAAATGTGGATGGCGGCTACTCGTTGGCGGTCACCCCGGGCCGGTACCATATACGGTTTGTGCGCTCTCCATTCGGTTCTGTGGAACGTGCGGTCGAACTGCGCTCCGGCGAATCGCTTACGTTGAATGCTCGGCTGACGTTGGAGCGGTTGTCGTCGCAGGTGGTGGTTACGGCGCAAGCGGAACCCACCTTGCTGGACGAAGCCACGACCGGCGTGACGGTAATTTCCAAATCGGAAATTGATGCGCGGCAATCTGTGGGCGTGATGGACGCGCTTCTGTTTGCTCCGGGCGTTGCCATCGGGCGTACTGGTGCGGGAGGCGGCACCGCTTCGATTTTCCTGAACGGCGGCAATTCCAATTTCACCAAGGTGCTCGTGGATGGAGCGCCGATAAATCCTCCTGGCAGCGCGGTCGATTTTTCCGGGCTCACGCTCGACAACATAGACAAGATTGAAATTGTGCGCAGAGCTGAGAGCGCGATCTATGGGACAGACGCGGTGTCGGGCGTGGTGCAGTTGTTCACTCATCGTGGAGAGACGCGGATTCCCGATGCCAGCGTTTTTGCCGAGGGCGGGAGCTTTTCTTCCGCGCGTGGCGGCGGGCAGATTGGTGGAGCGCTTGGCGCTTTTGATTACTCCGCGGCGGCTTCTTATTTTACGACCGGCGGCCAGGGGCCGAACGACAACTTCATTAATCGCACGCTCTCGGGCAACTTCGGATACCGGTTCAGCGAGACGAATCGACTGCGCCTGACGCTGCGCAATAACACCAGCAACGCCGGGATTCCCGGCCAGACGGTGTTTGAGCCGCCAAACCGGGATCAAACCTACGATCAGCATATTTTCAGCTCCAACGCGCGCTGGGATTTTGCTTCCGGCAAACATTGGCGGCATGAAATAAGCGGCGGAGAAACCTATACGCGTCAGCACAACAACAATCCATTGCAGGATTTCTTCGCTACCGATCCCAACGCCTTTTGCCCTCAGGCAAATCCGGCGGCAGTGGCTACTGCAGAATTTTGCGATTTCACGGGCGAAAGCCGGTTTCAACACAACCGCGCTGATTTGAACGCGCAGACTTCCTACTTACTGACGAACTTTGCGGCGACGGCCGGCTATGAATATGAAGTGGAAAATGCCGCGCTCTCCACCGTGAATGTGAATCACGCGCGGCGGAATAATCAGGGCGGGTATCTGGATTTCCGCAACCGCCCGGTTCGTAGGGTGGCACTCAATTTCGGGGCGCGCGCCGAGGCCAACGCGAATTTCGGAACTCGGGTGGTTCCGCGAGCGGGGGCTTCGGTGGTGCTGCGCTACGGCTCGGGAACTTTCGGCGACACGTTGGCGCGGGCATTCTACGGGCAGGGCATTAAAGAGCCGCGGTTCGATCAGACCTTGGGCGACAACTTCGGCGACTTTGGGAATCCGCTGCTGAAGCCCGAATCGAGCAAGAATTGGACGGCCGGTCTGGAGCAAAAGCTGCTGCGCGATCGCGTACGACTCTCTGCCGAATATTTCTACAGCAGCTTTTACAACGTTGTCAGCTTCGCATTTTGCTTCCCGGATTCAACCAATGCAGCAGGGAATAGTTGCGGGCTGACCATTCCGGGCGCCAGCCCTTTCGGTTTTGGCTTTTTCTTCAACACCGATCGCGCGTTGGCAAGAGGCGCGAATCTGTCTGGCGAGACGAGATTCAATCGTTGGCTTAATCTCGCGGGGAGTTACACGTATGACGACACGCGGGAGTTGCAGGCACCCAATGCGTTCGATCCGGCACAGCTACCTGGGAATCATCTGTTTCGCCGGCCGGTACATTCAGGTTCGCTCACCCTCAATGCCGCTTACCGGCATTTTGGTCTGACCGTGGGCGGTTACTTTTCTGGCGTGCGCACGGACGCGGATTTTCTGGGACTTGGATTGTCGAGCAATCCAGGGTACGCAAGGTTTGATATCGCCGCGCATTATGATTTTGGGCGCGGCATTTCGCTTTACGTTCGGGCGCAAAATCTTTTTGACAAGCAATATCAGGATGCTTTGGGCTATCCGGCATTGGGTCGCGATGCGCGCGTGGGCGTTCGCTACACCTTCAAAGGCCGCAACTGATGGACACGCGCGTGCCGGTGCTCTTCTGCTGGAGCGGCGGGAAAGACAGCTCCATGGCCCTGTATGTATTGCTACAGGATCCGTTGGTGCGCGTAACGGCGCTGCTGACCACCGTGACGGAAGGGTACGACCGCATCAGCATGCATGGCGTGCGACGCGAGTTGCTGCGACAACAAGCGGAAAGTATCGGCCTGCCGCTGCGCGAGGTATTTATTCCGCCGCAATGCGCAAATGCTGATTATGAAGCGCGCATGGAAGCCGCTCTGCGGACGCATATGGGACAGGGAATTCGCAAGGTTGCGTTCGGCGATATCTTTTTGGAGGATTTACGCGCCTATCGCGAAATGAATCTGGCGCGGCTGGGCATGACCGCGGTGTTTCCCATCTGGAAACGAGACCCTCGAGAGCTGATCGCTTCTTTTCACGCGGACGGCTTTCGTTCCATTACCGTTTGTGTGGATTCGAAAGTGCTGGATGCGAGCTTCGCCGGCCGCGAGCTGGACCACGCTTTTTTTGAGGACCTTCCACCGGACGTGGATTGGTGCGGCGAACGGGGTGAATTTCACACCTTCGCTTTTGATGGGCCGATCTTCCGCGAACCGATTCGTTTTCGGGTTGGCGAGCGCGTGAACCGGGATGGATTTGTGTTTTGTGATCTCTTAGTGGAAAAGGAGTGCCCAAGCTATGAACCTGCCAACAGCTGCACGTAAACACTTACTGCGAAATGTATTGATCGTGGCGATGATTGCGCTTGCCGCGTTAATGCGTATCATTCCGCATCCCTGGAATCTGGCGCCGGTCGGGGCCATGGCGCTATTTTCCGGCGCGGTGATTCGAAATCGCCTGTGGGCCTTTGTATTTCCGCTGCTGACGTTGCTGGCCGGCGATTTGTTCCTCGGACTCCATATTCTGATGCCGGTGGTGTACGCCAGTTTTCTGGTGAGCGTTATGATCGGCTGGTTGTTGCGGGAGCGGCGTACCGTCCCGCGCGTTGGCGGGGCGGTCTTGTTGGGAGCGCTGCAGTTTTTTCTGATCACCAACTTCGGAGTGTGGATGTTCCTGAATTCCTATCCCAAGACTTTGGCTGGCCTCGCGGCCTGTTACGTCGCTGGGCTGCCATACTTCTGGAATACACTGGCGGGGGATGCGTTCTTTTCCACATTTCTGTTTGGCGCCCTCTTTCTGGCGGAACGCACGTCTCTGGTGTTCCGGCCAGACACGGCGCCGGCTTCCTGAACGATTGACGGCGTCGCGAAGCGCGACGTATTGCAGGCAAATGTTATAATTTTCGAGTTCGCTATGAGTAAAACTGCGCCAGACGCGGATGTTCCGCCGGAAGTGCTTGCCAAATACGAGCCGGTAATCGGGCTGGAAGTACACGTGCAGCTCCTGACCAGGAGCAAGATTTTTTGCGGCTGTGCCAACCGGTTTGGCGACGCCCCTAACTCCAACGTGTGTCCGGTGTGCCTGGGACTTCCAGGAACGCTGCCGGTCCTCAATCGCCGCGCTGTGGAAATGGCCATGCGTGCTTCGCTGGCCATAAACTGCACGGTTCACGAGCATTCGCGGTTTGCGCGCAAGAATTATTTTTATCCCGACCTTCCGAAGGGCTACCAGGTTACGCAATACGAATTGCCGCTGGCCACCGGGGGATGGATTGAAATCGATTTGCCGGGCGGGCGTAAACGTATTGGCGTAACACGGCTGCACCTGGAAGAAGATGCGGCGAAAAATCTGCACGAGGGTTTTTCTGAATCGGCCTCCAAGGCGTACATTGACTACAACCGCGGCGGCACGCCGCTAAGCGAAATCGTATCCGAGCCGGACATGCGCACGCCGGAAGAAGCGTACGCGTATCTGACGACGCTGCGGCAGATTCTGCTTTATACCGGCGTGAGCGATTGCAACATGGAGGAAGGGTCGCTGCGCTGCGACGCAAATGTCAGCGTGCGCTTGCGGGGTGCGGAGGTCTTTGGAACCAAGGTAGAAGTAAAAAACCTGAATTCCTTCCGCTACTTGCAGAAAGCGCTGGAATTTGAGATCGCCCGGCACATCGGCGTGCTGGAAAGCGGCGGCAAGATTTTGCAGGAAACGCGGCTGTGGAATCAAGCGGAAGGGCGTACGATTTCCATGCGCTCCAAAGAAAAGGCCCACGACTATCGTTATTTTCCGGAGCCGGATTTGTTGCCGGTACACGTGAGCGCGGCGTGGCAGCAGGAAGTTCTGGGAGATTTGCCGGAGCTGCCGGAAGCGAAGCGCGCGCGGTTGATCAAGGATTACGGCATTACGCCCTATGACGCGGAAGTGCTGGCTACCAGTGCGGAGCTGGCCAGCTATTTCGAGGCGGCGACCAAAGCGGGAGCGTCCGGGAAAAATACCGCGAACTGGATGCAGACGGAATTGCTGCGCGGGCTGAACGATTCCGGAAAAAGTATCGAGGCGAGCCCGATTTCGCCGCCGGCTCTGGGCGAACTGGTCAAACTTGTAGAGTCCGGGAAGATTACCGGGGCCATCGGGAAAAAAGTGTTTGCCACGATGTTTGAAACGGGACGCGGCGCCGCCGAGATCGTTGCTGCCGAAGGCTTGGGACAAACGGTGAATGTGCCGGCCATCGAGCAGGCCGCACGAGAAGTGATCGCGAAGAATGCCGAGAATGTAGCCAAATTCAAGGCCGGAAATGAAGGCGTGTTCAAGTTCTTTGTGGGCCAGGTGATGAAGGCCACGCGCGGGCAGGCGGATCCGTTGGTGGTGAATGAGGTCGTGCGGAGGGTTTTGGGGGAGTGAGGGTTTGCGTCGTCGGTGACTTGTTGTCGCGGACACGTAATCGGCTAGCAAGATCGATGATCGATGCGAAGAAGTTCCTCAGTGCGCTGGCAACGTCCAAAACTTCAAAGTCAAAAGAAAGACCCAGGCTATAAGACGAGCCTGGGGCACCCTGCGTTTGTTTGATGCATTAGGTAATGGGAAGTGGTTCTACTTTTCTACTTTTTCGGGGTTGTCCTGTTTTTCTACCAGGCGCGCGCGGGAAGCGGTACGCGCTTCGGGGTGCTTGGGAGTCCAGTCTTCCGGCGGAAAAGCTACGCGCCAGAAGGTCGGGCACGGGCTGGAAAATTCCAAACCGATTTCCGCTTTACCT
>JBBRPU010000245.1:0-5561 GCA_038227545.1 Candidatus Acidiferrales bacterium | reverse complement strand
TGATGATTGGCGCGAAGGATTTGGCGTTTCCGAAAATCAATCTTCTAAGCTGGTACATCTACCTGATCGGCGGCTGTTTCGTTTTGTATTCTTTCTCCACCGGGGGACTTGATACCGGCTGGACGTTCTACACCCCGCTGAGCAGCGTGTATTCCAACTCCGCGGTAACGCCGGCGGTGCTGGGAATCTTCATCAACGGGTTTTCCTCCATCCTTACCGGCCTGAACTTCGTGGTGACCATCCACACCATGCGTGCGCCGGGCATGACCTGGTTCCGCTTACCGTTATTCGTATGGGCGCAATACGCCACCAGCATTATTTTTATTCTGGGCACTCCGGTAATCGCCATCACGCTGTTGCTCGCCGGCCTCGAGCGCATGTTTCACCTGGGTTTTTTCAATCCCGCGCTCGGCGGCGATCCCATACTGTTCCAGCATCTCTTCTGGTTCTATTCGCATCCGGCCGTGTACATCATGATTCTTCCGGCCATGGGAGTGATCAGCGAAATTATTCCCACCTTCGCGCGCAAACCGATTTTCGGATATTCCTTTATCGCGGGCTCCAGTATCGCTATCGCCGTCATCGGGTTTTTCGTCTGGGCCCACCACATGTTTCTGACCGGCGAGTCGGTGTACGCCGCGCTGGCATTTTCTTTCCTGAGCTTCCTTGTCGCCATTCCGTCGGCGGTAAAAGTCTTTAACTGGACGTCCACGCTATACAAAGGCTCGATTTCTTACGACACCCCGATGCTCTATGCCTTGGGCTTCATCGGCTTGTTCCTCATCGGCGGATTGACCGGGCTTTTCCTCGCGTGTCTGGGACTGGACATCCACCTTCACGATACCTATTTCATCGTGGCGCACTTCCACTACATCATGGTGGGCGGCGCGGTGATGGGCTACCTCGGCGGCATCCATTTCTGGTGGCCGAAAATCAGCGGCAAAATGTATCCCGAATTTCTGGCGCGCATTTCAGCGGTAACTCTGTTCTTCGGGTTCAATCTCACATTTTTTCCGCAATTCATTCTGGGATATATGGGTATGCCGAGGCGCTACCATTCCTACCCGCCGGAATTTCAGGTGCTGAACGTGATGTCCACCGCGGGCGCGTCCATTCTGGCCCTGGGCTACCTGCTGCCCATGATTTACCTGGTGTGGTCAGTAAAATACGGCGCGGTCGCCGGACCAAATCCGTGGCCCGCTACGGGGCTCGAGTGGAAAACAGATTCTCCGCCGATTACGGAGAATTTTCTGGTCACCCCGGAAGTCACCTGGGAGCCCTACGATTTCGATCATCGCCCGGACCTGGACCTGGATCAGCCCATGGGTGGGCGGCTGCCGGCTCCGGCGCACGGAGACGATTAGCGTTTAGACCTTTTCATCAGGCCACGCGTCGAGCGGGCCTGATGAATGAATTTTTGTAAGAGGAGACCGCGTGCATCGCACCGGCGAGCTGTACGGACAATTCGAAACCCTTGAGCAGCAGAAGGAATCCGCTGCGCTGGGCATGTGGGTCTTTCTGGCCACCGAAGTTTTGTTCTTCGGCGGGCTGTTCATGACCTACACCATCAATCGCCATTACTTCGGCACCGCATTTGGCGTGGGCAGCAATACGCTGGACCTGAAACTCGGCGGCGTCAACACCATCATCCTGATTCTCAGCAGCTTGACGATGGCCATGTCGGTATGGGCTTCGCATGTGGGCAAGCGCAAGCAGACCACCTCGTTTCTGATCGCCACGCTAATCCTGGGCACCGCGTTTCTGGGCGTGAAAGTGATCGAATACAAACAGAAGTTCGATCACCACCTGGTTCCCGGCTATCACTTCCAGATTGACTATCGCGCGCAGCATCCCGCGGCCAATGACGATCCCAAAGAAATTGCCGCGGAAAAAGAAGAGCTCAACAAGGCTTTCGAAAAAGATCCGGACCTGAATGCGCACGCGCAGCTTTATTTTTCTTTATATTTCGGCATGACCGGATTGCACGCCCTGCATATGATCGTGGGCGCGGGCATGCTCCTGTGGCTCATCAAGCAATCTATGGCCGGCCGTTTTACGCCGACATACAACACGCCGGTAGAAATGATCGGGTTGTACTGGCACTTCGTGGACATCGTGTGGATTTATCTGTTCCCGTTATTGTATCTAATCGACCGGCACCAGTAGGGAGAGCGCGTGTCCGAGCACATCGTTCCGCCGAAAGTTTATGTAGGAATTTTCTTGTCGCTGATGGTGCTCACCGCCGCCACTGTTGGTGCCGCCTACGTAAATCTAGGCGCGATGAACATCGTGGTGGCGCTGGCCATTGCCACGTTGAAGGCCACGCTGGTTGTTCTTTATTTCATGCACGCGCGCTACAGCCCAAAGCGCACGCAATTGGTGATCATCTGCGCTGTCTTCTGGCTAGCTATCATGCTGGCGCTTACTCTCAGCGACTACAGCACGCGCCAGCGCGAAGGCGCGGCAGACGTCACCGTCACACACACCCTCGCAACTTAGTCGTTAACACAAATGTTATGAAGTTTGGATTTGCTGCGTGCAGGAAAAATAGGGAGGAAGCGAACCGGCCCAGCCCTCAATCCCCTAAAGGGATCCTCGGCTCACTTCCTCCACCGCTCTTTACACGTGCAACCTGCGAACCATCCTTAACTGCATTGTTTCCAGCAATGTAAAGGAATCCACAGGGTAAAAATGCGCGAACCTTCCTAAATTTTACCGTCGGCCCACAAGTTCTACAGCGAAGACCTTAGTTCTCGCAATGCTTTCCCGCTTGAGTTGACCGCCATTCGTGCCCCTGTTATCGTCAAGAGTTACGGCAGCCCCAATTTTTGCACCGGGGGCTGCGGGCTCCTGTGGAGGGAGCGATTCCCGACATGGGCCTGACGAAACTGGTCATCCGCGGCGCGCGGCAACACAATCTCAAAAATATTGACGTGGAGATTCCCCGCAATTCCCTGACGGTCATCACCGGCCTGTCCGGTTCGGGGAAGTCTTCTCTGGCCTTCGATACTATTTATGCCGAAGGGCAGCGCCGCTATGTGGAATCGCTTTCCGCGTATGCCAGACAATTTCTGGATCAGATGGAGCGGCCTGAAGTGGATGTGATCGAGGGACTTTCTCCCTCCATCGCCATCGAGCAGAAGACCACTACGCGCTCGCCGCGCTCCACGGTGGGCACCACGACGGAAATCTACGATTACCTGCGCGTGATTTATGCTTCGGTCGGCACTCCACATTGTCCGGACTGCGGCAAGCCCATCACCAGGCAGTCCGCGGAACAAATTGTGCAGGCCATTTTGCACGGCGAGCTGTGCCAGGCGGACGACCGCGTGATGATCCTCGCGCCCATCGTGCGCGGGCGAAAGGGCGCGTACCGCAAAGAGCTGGAAAAATTTGCGCAGGACGGTTATGTGCGCGTGCGCATCAACGGCGATTTGTTTCCGCTCGACGAACTTCCCGTCATAGACAAACGCAAAAATCACACTATCGAAATTGTCATTGACCGCTTGCTGGTGAAGCCGGGCATCGCCGCGCGCCTGGAGCAATCCATCACCACGGCGTTGAAACTTGCCTCTGGCCTGGTGACCGTGGTGATCGTGGGCGGCAAGGAACATGTTTTTTCCGAGAAGCTCGCTTGCCCGGATTGCGGCATCTCCGTTCCGCAACTTGAGCCTCGCTCGTTTAGTTTCAACTCTCCCTATGGCGCCTGTCCCGCCTGCAATGGACTAGGCTCCAAGTACGATTTCGATCCCGCTAAAATTATTGTGGACTGGTCGCGGCCTCTTTTCGAAGGCGGGCTGGGGCCCGGTTCCGCCTCTACCGTATTGAAGCGCACCTTGGAGCTGGCGGCCTACGCGCACGGATTTACTCTGGACACGCCCTTCGACAAATTTCCTGCGCGGCTGCAAAACATGTTGTTGTACGGCTATCCGCCGTCCAACGGCCGTGGGTCCAAGGAAGAAACTGCGGTGGCGGCGACGAAAGCTCGCAGCGAAAAGGGCTTTCGCTTTCCGGGTATCCTGAAATTTCTCGAAGGTAATTTTGAGGAGTCCGGCTCCGATTCTTATCGCGAGTGGATGACGCAGTACATGTCGGCGACGGAATGCGCGGTCTGTCATGGCAAGCGGCTGCGGCCGGGATCGCTGGCGGTCAAGCTCGGTGGATTATCCATTGCCGATTTCACGGGCCTGTCGCTGACGCATGCCCGCGGCGCGGTGGATAAGATTCTCGCGCAGCTGACCAGCCGGCAAAAAGAAATCGCCGCGCGTCCACTCGAAGAAGTCGCCGAGCGTCTGGATTTTCTTCTAGCCGTCGGCCTCAGCTATCTGAGTCTCGATCGTTCCGCGGCCACACTTTCTGGCGGAGAAGCGCAACGCATCCGGTTGGCCACGCAGATCGGTTCGCGCCTGCGCGGCGTGCTGTATGTGCTGGATGAGCCGTCCATCGGTTTACACGCGCGGGATAACAATCGCTTGCTCGGCTCGCTCGAGCAACTCCGCAACCTGGGCAACACCGTGCTGGTTGTGGAGCATGATGAAGAAACGATTCGTCGCGCGGATTTTGTCGTGGACCTCGGCCCGGGCGCGGGGGAGGCTGGCGGCTATCTGGTCGCGCAAGGCAAGCCGGAGCTGATCGCCGGGACACCGGCGTCGTTGACCGGGCAATATCTTTCTGGCGCTGCGCAGATTGCCGTTCCGGAAAAACGCCGCAGCCCGAATGGCAAAGCCATTCAGGTGCTGGGCGCGACAGCCAATAATCTGAAAGACGTGGACGTCACGCTGCCGCTTGGTTTACTGACGGTGGTCACCGGCGTGTCGGGTTCCGGCAAGTCCACGCTGATCAACGACATTCTTTACCGCGCGCTGGCGCAAAAAATTTATCGTTCAATGGAGCAGCCCGCCGCGCATCGCCAGCTTCTTGGCGCGGAGCAGATTGATAAGGTTATCGAGATTGATCAGGCGCCCATCGGACGGACACCGCGGTCGAATCCCGCCACCTACACGGGCGTGTTCGCGCCCATCCGCGATCTTTTTTCCATGCTGCCGGAATCGCGCCAACGCGGCTACCGCCCGGGGCGCTTCAGCTTCAACGTGAAAGGCGGCCGCTGTGAAGCCTGCCAGGGCGACGGCTTGCGCCGCATCGAGATGAATTTTCTGCCCGACGTTTACGTGATGTGCGAAGTCTGCCGCGGGCGGCGCTACAATTCTGAAACGCTCGCGGTGCGTTACAAAGGGCACTCCATCAGCGATGTCTTGAATCTGCCGGCTTCCGAGGCGTTGAAACTGCTGGAGAATATTCCGCAAATTCAGCAAAAACTCGCGACCCTGGTGGAAGTCGGCTTGGGATATGTAACGCTCGGACAATCGGCGACTACCTTGTCGGGCGGTGAAGCGCAGCGTATAAAGCTGGCGCGCGAGCTTTCCAAGCGCCAGACCGGCCGCACATTGTATATTCTCGACGAACCGACGACCGGCTTGCACTTTGACGACGTGCGCAAACTTCTGGATGTGCTGCAGCGCCTGGTGAGCCTTGGCAACACCGTGCTGATCATCGAGCATCAT
>JBBRPU010000244.1:0-5564 GCA_038227545.1 Candidatus Acidiferrales bacterium | reverse complement strand
TTTTCCCAGGTAAGCGCGGCCAAGATTGTAGTGCGGGAAATGACGCGGTTCGTAGCGCTTGGCTTCCACGGCGCGCTCCAGCCACGGAATGGCTTCATCAAAACGGCGCTGCTCGATCAAATACGCGCCAATATCGTTGTAGGGATTTCCAAATTCCGGATCAATATCAATGGCGCGCCGGCATTCGGCGATGGCTTCATCCAATTTGCCCTGAAAATGATAAGTCCATCCCAGAAAAGTATGCGCTTCCGCAGTAGGATGCAGCTCCAGCGAAGACTGATAAAGCTCCACAGCGCGATCGTAGTCGCCCTCCATTTGCGCCTGATAGGCGTCCTGAAGCACTTCCCAAGCCCGCATTAAGGTTTCCTGACTCATGATTCTTGATTGTTAGCACACGGTTAGCGAAGGGTCAAAAGTACGAAGGTTCCAGCCGCCGCGAAGTGCAAACCTGTCCCTTGTGCCGGTATCGGGTGTGAGCGGCGGTGAAATAGGCGCCAATAAAGGTAGAATATAGGTGGAATTCACATCGCCAGCACATTGGGAGAGAGCGTGAAAAGCACTCAAATTCTTATCGGGATTGCCGCATTGGGGCTATGCGGACTAGCCTTTGCGCAGGATCAGCCCGCGAAAAAATCTGCTGCGGCCGGCGGCGCAAAAAGTTCGGCAGCGGCGGCGACGCGCGGCAAGGAAGTGTTCGATAAAAAGTGCGCGGTGTGCCATTACGCGGATAGCGACGCCAAGAAAATTGGTCCGGGCTTGAAAGGCATCGCCAAGCGCGGAACGTTTACGGTGAACAGCAACAAAGTCACCGATGAATCGCTAAAAACGTGGATCGAAAACGGCGACACCCTTATGCCGCCGTTTAAAGAAGTGCTGGAAGCTCCGCAGATAAAAGACGTAGTGGCGTACGTAAGGACGCTCTAGCGTCTGGAAGTAGGCCAGCGCGCAGTCATATCCGCAGAAAAAGTTTTTGGCGGTACATCCACAACAGCAGCAGCCAGCACACCAGCAGGACGGCGAGGCCTTCGAGCAAGGGCTGCAATTCGACGCCTGCGAATGCGAAAGCGCCGGGCCCCAGATGAATTCGAAACGTGGAGATCAGAAAATCGGGCAGAAGGTGCGCGATCAAGTAGGCGGCGATGGAATTCACGCCGATGACCACCAGTGGGAAGGACCACTTGCGATACCCTTTGGCGGCGATGATCCACTCGAAAACGGCCAGCATCAGGAAACAAATCCCGCCGCTGAAAATTGTCCAACTGGGCGTCCAGATGCGTTTCACGACCGGGCAGACACCGGATACGTGCAGCAGCAAACCCAACGCGAGACCTGTGACTCCCGCGATCAGCAACCGGCGGAACGGAATGTTCGGCGTCGCGGCGCGCAGCCACCGGCCGGCAATTAATCCTAGAATCATGGTGCCGAGCGTAGGGATGAAGCTGAGCGTCAGGTAACCGCCTTCGTTGGCAACGAACGGGCTGGTGCGCGGAAACAGATTCAAAAACCACTGGTCGAAAGAGTTCCCCAGATTCGCGTTTTTATTCCAGTGCGCCATCAAACCGCTGTAGTGATGATTCCAATCGGAGGGCACGCCCACGGCTTGCCAGTCGAATCCGGCGCCGGGCACTGGAAAAAGCGCCCAGGCCAGCCAGTAACCGAACAAAATCACGCCCAGCGAAACCCACAGCCATTTTTCTTCGACCACGAGGCCCAGCAAAAAAAGAAACACGTAACCGAGCCCGATCTGCGTAAGGGTATCTTCAAACGTGAAATACGTCTGCGGCTGGTGCATGGAGCGCAGAAAAATTCCGAGTACGATCAAAATTAACGCGCGCCAACCAGCGTGGGCCAACTGGTTCTCGAAACTTTTGCCTTTCGCCAACCGGCTCGCGATGGAATACGGGAGAGCCACGCCCACCAGAAATGAAAACGAAGGTTGAATGGTGTCGTGCAACGAGCAGCCCGCCCACGGCACGTGGCTCTGGTTGTAGCTCAAGACTTTCCAGAACCAGCTATCCGGGAAGGATTTGGCCACCTGCGAGAAACGCAACACTTCCGCCATCATCAGCAGCATTACGAAACCGCGATACGCATCTATGGCGACGTTGCGGCGAACGCCAGGTTCGGAGACGGCGGGCGCTGCATCCATCAGAGGGATGTTCCCTTACGCTCCTGCCAGTGTCCGCGGGTAAAGTCTGGAAACTTTACCGGTGCGCTACCTTGCGCCACCGACTTTTCGCTCAATGCGGCGGGCGCGCTCCAGCTGGCCGCGTCGTAAACGTCTATATCCGGGGCCAGTCCTTCTCGCATGCACTGCACCAGCCGGTACAGCAAAATAAAATCCATGCCGCCGTGGCCGCGTCCCTCAGCCGTAGCGCCCTGTTCTTTCCAAAGTTTGTGCGCGTACTTTTCCTTGTACGACTCGATGCCTGTGAACCCTTCTTCACCGGCCTGGCCATCCAGGTAAATACGCTCCGGATAATCGCGAAACACGCCTTTCACTCCGCTGATCAGGTTGATGCGATCGTAAGGCCGCGGATTGCTCACGTCATGCTGCAGCAGGATGGTCAGTCCATTGGCGGTCTTGATCATCGAAGTGTTCATGTCGCCGCACACATATTTTTCATTCCATTTGGGATTTCCTTTGGGAATGTTGGCCGCGCGGTAGGCGTCGAATCCCTTTTGCGGCGAGCTCATCGAAACCAGGTAATCGAAGCGGTCGCCGCGATTGATGCCCATGTAGTTGGCGACCGGGCCCAGGCCGTGCGTCGGATACAGATTTCCGTTTCTGGTGGTGTGAGGCGCACGCCGCCACAGGCCTTCGCGCCGGTCTCCAAAAATCTCCGAGCGCAAATCGTGAATGTAGGCGGCCTCGCCATGCAGCAAATCGCCCAGCAGGCCGGCGCGGATCATATTGAGGACCATCATCTCGTTGTAGCCGTAGCAGCAATTTTCCATAATCATGCAATGCCGCTGAGTCTTCTCCGAGGTGTCCACCAGCGCCTGGCATTCTTCCAGAGTATTCACCGCTGGGACTTCCAGGCCGCAATGTTTTCCCGCGTTCATGGCGGCTAAGGCCATGGGAGCGTGCCAATCCCAGGGTGTGGCAATGTAGATAAAATCCAGATCGTCGCGCTGGCACAACTTTTCGAAGTCGTGATCGCCATTGCTGTAAAGCTCCGGCCGCTTGGAGCCGGCTTTTTCCACCAGCTCTTGCGCGTGCAGAGTTTTTTCCTTCACTACATCGCAAATGGCGTTCACCTGCACATGTTCGATAGCCAGAAAATTCGAAAGCATTCCGGTGCCGCGCCCACCGACGCCGATAATCCCGACCCGTACGTTTTCCCTCGGCTCAAACTTCATTCCGATCACCGATTTGCTGGTCGCCGGAGCAAGCGCAGGTTGCTCGGCAGCGAATACCGGGTTGTCGCCGATGGAAAGGCCCGCGCCGATCAATCCGACTCCGGTTTTGAACAGTTGCCTGCGGGAAACCTGCCGCTCTTCGTTCTTTTTTTCGTCCGTGGTCATCGAATGTTCCTCTCCGGTCAATTGGTGGCAAGCAGCCGCTATATCGCGAGCCTCGAAATACTACTCCAAAGCAGCGGCAGAAATAACGCGAACAACGATTCACCAGGACGGCGTGCATTGTTGGCAATTGGCGTGATTGCACTGGGCACGCAGCTGGCCATGAACAAGAAAGACATGAATGCCGCTATCCACAGTTTGCGCGAGGCCGTGACGGTGCAGGACGGACTGCACTACAACGAGCCTGCCGACTGGTTTTTCCGGTACGCGAATCATTAGGCGCAGCGCTCTTGAAAAGTGGCGACGCCAGCGGCGCCGAAAAAGTTTTTCGCGAAGACCTGGAACGGAATCCTCGCAATCCGCGCTCGCTTTGGGGTCTGCACGAGGCGCTGCTGCAGCAGCATCGCGACTACGATGCGGGATTTATCAAAAGGCAGTTCGAAGCGTCGTGGAAGGGCGGAAGTTCGGCTCTAAAGTTGGACGATATGGTCTAGTCTCAGGAACTTCACGAGAACCACCCAAACGCGGCGTGCGGTCCGCTGCTACGGTTCAGAAAAAAACCTCCGGTGATGGCCGTGGCCATTTCACCGGAGGTTAATTTTCTTAGACTCTTGGCCCGAGCGGGCCATCGATCCCAGGATAAATGCTGGCCGTAGGATTGATTCAAGCCGCAGGATCACTGGGCGCGGCCGACCCTACAACGTGCTGCCCCGAACTGCACCTGAAACTGGAATTTACTTCAGTACAGCGTCCTTGAACGCCTTCGCGGGACGCAAACGAACTACGGTCTTGGCCTTGATCTTGATTTGCTCGCCGGTCTGGGGATTGCGGCCCAGGCGGGCTTTGCGATGGGCCTTTACCACGCGGCCGATGTTGGGGATTACGAATTTTCCGGCGGCGCCCTTCGCTTCTTTTACCGCGAGTTTGAAAAGTTCATCAAAAAAAAGCACGGCGTTCTTTTTTGATGTGCCGGTCTTCTCGGCCATGTGTGAAACGATCTTCGTCTTGCTCAAAGGCTTGGCTGCCATCTAGTCTGCTTATCCTCCTGATTTTTTCGTTCTTTCCCGAGTGATCGGGGGCTGGCGGTGAGCCTTTTGTCCTGATGCGGCAAAGGAAAAAAGTCCGGGCCGTTGGGCACTATAGCCAAGCTATGCACAGAACGCAAGAGGAAAGGCCGAAATATGCAGATAAAGAGCCTGTTTTTTTCACTTCGCGTGTGAATAACCGCATGAATCAAGGGTTTTCAACCGCGGCCTCGTCCCAAATTGAAAATTCTCCCTGTGCTATGCTGCACAATCTATTTCCTGGGAGCTTCGAAATGAGTGAGAGAACCAACTGGAGCGCGCTGGAATCCCGCTTCAAAACTCTGGTGGATTTTGCACGCCGCCCCATCGCCGTCGCCTACCTCGACGCGGTCCCCGCCTCGGTGGAAAAGTTCGAGGGCAGCGAGCCCTCCGGTTGCAGTTTCTGGCGGCTGGCCGCCGCCGGCAAGACTTTTTACACCGTGCCGGAGAATCATTTCAATTGCGCGGTGGGCGCGTACACGCACAACATCACGCTTTCGCCAGAGCGCGAACAGGAAACGGGATTGACGCTAAAGTTCATGTTTGATCTGGGCTACGTGAAACCAGAAGAGGTGCCGCAGATCCCGCGGCTGGCGAAAGCACCGGCGGTGGTGGTGTACGCGCCGCTGGGAGACGTCCCCGTTACTCCGGATGTGGTGCTGTTTGCGTGCAAGCCGCGCCCCGCGATGCTGTTGAACGAAGCAGCAAATCGCGCGGGCATCGCCAGCGGAGCGCCTGCGCTGGGTCGGCCAACCTGCATGGCCCTGCCGGCTTCGCTGCAGCACGGCGCCACTTTCAGTTTGGGCTGCATCGGCAACCGCGTTTACACCGGTATTACGGAAGATGAAATGTATTTTGTGGTGCGCGGAAAGGATCTGGAAGCCGTCGCCGATGCGCTCGATGTGGTGGTCGGCGCCAATGCCGCGCTTAGCGATTACGCCATCAACCGCCGCCAAACTCTTTCAACGGTCTAAT
>JBBRPU010000243.1:0-5577 GCA_038227545.1 Candidatus Acidiferrales bacterium | reverse complement strand
TATTCCTCTTCGTCTTCCAGCAAACGCAGGCGGCGCTCGCCGGTGCGCGGATTGAAAACCAGAATTCCGATATTCACCCATTCGTCGCGCACCAGGTTGGGGGTGTAACGCAGCACGCGATACGCGCAGGCCTGCTCGTCCGCGGAATCTACGCCCTGGGCGGTTGACGGCGCGCTGTCAGTCATGCGCGCACCCAGTTCGGAAACGGCTGGCGATTGGATTTTTTGGCGTCCAGCAACAGTTCCGGCACCCGCGTGCGGCGCCGAAACAACTGCTCCAGCATGCGCAGTAGATCGTCATATTCATCTCCATACCACTCCGAAGGAATATCGCGGCTGACATCGTCCAGCACGCGCTCGGTGATGCGTTGCTCCAGGCGCTCCAGCCACGGCCCGAAGGATTGCATCCCGGTGATGCCTTCGTACACGCGATTGCGTGAATACAAGCCGCGCAACGGCGCGTCAGGAAATTTCCAGTCCCCGGCGCTGAAGCAAAAGCCCTGGTCAATCATGAACGTGCGATAGCCGGTATCTGCGCCCGTAGCGCTGTCCGCCCCAGCCATCGGCGTTGGCGCCCCAGCGTAAGCAGACCCCGTGTCGCTCAGAAATAAAGTTTGTCGCCCATTGGTATTGCACGTCCACTTATCGAAAACCAGCATGCCCGCGAAGTCGTGCAGGTTTTCCACCCGCCGCAATTGCTCGTCGGGCAAAAAATCGTGCAGTGTCAGGCGCCGAGGATCGCCGGGATAGCGCGAGCCGAACTGCAGCCCGGCGTGGCAGGGAATACGCTGCCGCGGATGCTCCATGGCCAGGTCCGGAGTCAGACGTATCAGTTGTTCGGAAACCTCAATGATCGCTACCGGCGTCGTCGGCAGCCCCAGCCTCGACGCCAACCTTGTTCCTAGCAGTTCATTCACCAGAATTCTGCGATGTTGAGGATTATTTTGGAACTTGACCACGTAATAGTGCCCGTCCGCGCAACGCATCAGGTGGGACTGCGCGCCGCCACGCATTCGCCGTATCTGCTCCAAGGCCTTGGGCATGCGCGGTAATGCTAACGATACTTGCCATAACAGGCAAGCAACATTGGCCGCCCGCCACCGTTCTCTATAAAAGATTCCCGATCGAGAACGCGGCGCGAGCCGAAATGACTAAGCCTCTTTGCAGGTTGTGGGAAAAATATGTGGGAAACCGGCCCGTTAAGGCTAAAAAAAAGGCCCACAACAAACTAAACGGGCCCTTCCTTCAATGTTCCGTGTCACTAACACCCTGCGCGCGCTAGCGCTTCTTTTTCTTGCCGCGCGACGCCTTCGCCGAAGACTTCTTGCCCCGGGCCTTACCGGCGGCTTTCTTGGCAGGCTTTTTGGCTGCCTTCTTGCTCTTTCCTACCGAAGCCTTTTTGGCGGAAGCTTTGCGCTTGGCGGGCTTGGCGCTGGCCTTTTTCGCCGGTGGCTTGCTGGCCGCTCTCCCGGATGGCGAGGAGCTCGTAGACCCGCGCTTCGGAAGGGCGGAGCCGCGCTTGGGTTCTTCCGACTCCTCCTCCGCGTCGTCTTCCGCAGCAACGTCCTCGGTTTCGCCGCCGACTACTTCATCAACCTCGCCGGACTCTTCTTCTTCCAGAGGCGCGAGCTCGTTATCTTCTTCGAAATTATCCTTCTCAAAATCCATGCCATCCTCCCGGAAGCGGTTGCGGATTCGAGCTCACCCAGTCAGGAACGCTACCGGCGACTGGAAAAGTCTTTTTATCCTTCCGCCGTTGTTATCGCACTCGCGCGGCGTTGTCAAGCATTCTGCGTGAACTGTGAAATCCTGGAAGGCCGAGCCCGATTTTGGGCGAAGACTGGCGGAATGCGGCATGCCTGGGCGTGCCGCGGTGGCGCTGCATCAGAGACAGTATTTGGAGTCGGGCGCAACTTCCGCATGTTGTCCAACTTGGACGAGGGCTTCCGTCCAGCGGTTCTGGAGGAAAGATTCAAACTCGGAAGCAGGCAGCGGCCGGCTGAAGTAGTAGCCCTGGGCCTCATTGCAATTGTGCCCCTTGAGAAAGCTCAGCTCCTCGGCGGTTTCCACGCCCTCGGCGACCACCGAGAGGTTCAGGTTGTGCGCCATGCTGATGATGGCGGTCACGATGGTCCTTTCGCCGGGTGAGTTGGTGATTTGGCGGACGAAGGACTGATCGATTTTGAGTGCGTCAATGGAGAACTTTCTCAGGTAGCTCAGGCTGGAATACCCCGTGCCGAAGTCGTCTACGGCGACACGAACACCGCGTGCCCGGAGGGTTTTGAGGATGTTTTCGGCAGAGGTGGCGTGCCTCATGAGCACACTCTCAGTCAACTCCAACTCCAGCATCGCCGGAGCGAGGCCCGTTTGCTCCAGGATGGCGAACACCCCGGCAAGAAAATTTTCGTTGCGAAATTCCGCGGCCGAGATATTTACCGCAATGGTTCCCGGAGACAGGCCTGCCGCCAGCCACGTCCGGGCCTGCGCGCAAGCGGTCCGCAGCACCCAATTGCCGATGGGCAGGATGAGGCCGCAATCCTCGGCCACCGGAATGAACTGCGCCGGGGACACCGACCCCCTAGTGGGATGCGTCCAACGCAGCAGCGCTTCCGCGCCGGTAACTTCACCCGATTGCAAATGGATCTTCGGCTGGTACACCAGCGAAAATTCCTGCCGCTCCAAAGCCCGCCGCAGGCCCTCTTCGATGGACTGACGCTCCACCGCCTTTACATTCATGGCTGGTTTGAAGAACTGATACCCCTGCCGGCCATGTTCCTTAGCCTGATACATGGCGATGTCCGCATTCTTGATGAGCGCTTCCGCGTCCAAACCATCATCCGGATGCACACTGACTCCGATGCTGGCGGTGACGTGCAATTCGTGATGGTCAACCGGATGAACTTCAGCCACCGCCTGCAGCATTCTCAATGCGGTAATGGCGGCATCTTCGGCGTTGGCCATTTCGGAAAGCAGCACCAGGAATTCATCACCGCCCAGGCGGCTGACGGTGTCCGCGCCGCGCACGCAGCCGACCAGTCTTTTGGCCACTGATTGCAGCAGCTTGTCTCCAATGGCATGGCCCAGGGAATCATTGATATGTTTGAAGCCGTCCAGATCCAGGAACAGTACGCCGACTTTTTTGTTGTGACGCGGCGCCAGTGCCACCGCTCGGTCAATTCGGTCATTCAGCAGCATGCGATTGGGCAAACCGGTCAGAAAGTCGTGCTGCGCGGAATGGGTCATCTGGAAGGTCATGGCCCGCGTGGCGCTCATGTCGCGAAAAACAATCACCGCTCCGGCGGCCTGACCTTCGCGACTGTGGATAGGAGCGACGGAGTCTTCGATCGGGATTTCCTGGCCATCCCGGCGAATCAAAATACAATTGGGCGGAACACTCACGCACCGGTTTAACGCCACCGCCATTTCCATGGGATTGGGAATAACTTCGCGGGTGTCGGCGTCGCGGATCTGCAGGATCTCCATCATGGGCCGGCCAGCCGCTTCCTGACGCGCCCACCCGGTCATTTTTTCTGCCACTGCGTTGAGAAAGGTTATATTTCCCGCCATGTCCGTGCAGGCCACTGCGTCGCCGATGCTGTCGAGGGTTACTTGCGCGCGTTCTTTTTCTTCAAACAACGCCTCTTCCACGATGCGCCGTTCTTCGTTGGCGCGCGTAAGTTCATCTACTGTTTTTGCGAGATACTCCTCCGAAGCGATGCGATCGCTGATGTCGGTATTGGTGCCGAACCAGCGCAAAATTTTGCCTTGAGCATCGCGGATGGGAACGGCGCGCGATAAAAACCAGCGGTACACGCCGTCGCGGCCTCGCAAAGGGAAAGTATCGTCCCACGGTTGCCCGCTTTCAAAAGACTTGGTGATGGAATCCACGACACCTTGCACATGGTCGGGGTGATGGACCTTCTGCCATCCCCAACCGGCCATCTCTTCCAGATTGGTGCCGCTGTAGTCGAACCATCGCTGGTTGTACCAGAAGATGAAACCTTTCTCGTCCGCCATCCACGCCAACTGCGAGATGTTGTTGGCCATGGTGCGAAAGCGATCTTCCTCTTCCGCCAGGGTACTTTCCGCCCGCGCTCGAGCCACATCCTGCCGGAGAAAAATCCATCCTGCCGCGGTGGCCATCAACAGACCGAGCAGCGATCCCACAACCACTACGGACTTGGCTTGTACGGAACGGTTGGATGCACTCCCTTGACGAAGCGCCAGCAACCGCAGTTCTTCGTCCCGCATGTTGTAGATCAGCGTTTGCAACTCCTCCGTCGCGTGTTGCCCCTCGCCGCTTTGCACCAGCGCTCGGCCGGCCTCCCGCCATTTTTTCTGGTTAGCTCGATGCCCTCTTCGGCGACCAGAAATTCCCGGGAAATCAACGCCTGCAGTGCGGGCAGTTGCTCGCTGCTGGCGCGGGTTATCCACCGTTAAGCTGGCGATGTGAGCTGCGACCAGGCGCGCACGGTCTTCGCTGGACTTGAAGTACGTGAGATAGGAATCGTTGCCCACCAGAATGAATCCGCGAGAGCTCGCTTCGACAGTCCTGATATCGACCAGCAATTCCTGCAAGTTCTCGAGAACTTCATGAGTGTGCCTGACCCATCGCTCGCTTTCGCCCGCGCTGGAGAAAGCCAGGAAGGAGAACGCCCCCACCGCCAGTAACGTTACAATCGCGCAAACAAATCCCAGGTAGGCCCTGCGGCTGCGAAGCGTTTTTATCAACCGACTCCATTCCCGGCAAATTTGCGGAGATCGCATCCGTTCGAGCGTCGTGACCATCTACGGCAGCGCACGGCGAAGTAGAAATACCGATGCACGGCCGCTGCCAGCATTGCGTCCCCGGGAAGTGACTGTATGGAAAGACTTTAGAAGGAGCTCAATGGAGATCGCAGGAGAGCGATTCCCACTTCGACGCGATCATTCACATATGGGAATGGGTTTGGCTACACACCACGGAAAGCGCTTCCTCTTGCTCCGATTAATCGCGAGTAGCTGAAGAGGTGCGAGTCTGCGCGACGGCGGAAGGCCGTGCAGGTCTTGCTCGGGACTTTGCTGTGGACTTAGCGTGCGATTTGCCACGCGCTTGCGCACCCCGCTCGGACGTGCTGTCCAGCGTATACACACGCAGCACCATGCCGCGCCGAACCTTATTCGCTGCCATGTGATTCCATTTGCGCAGGTCCTCAGCATCCACGCTGAAGCGATCGGCGATGCCTAGAAAAGTATCGCCCTTGCGCACGCGATAGCTGACCATACGCCGCTTATTTTCCGCCGCCGTCTGGATCGCCGGGATAATTAGTTTTTCTCCAGTGTCGAGCGCCGTGGCGTGCTCCAGATTGTTGGCGTCGGCGATGGCCTTAGGTGTCACGCGGTATTTCTTCGCAATGGAAGTCAGCGTTTCACCCGCGGCTACCCGATGCCGCCGCCAGCTGACCCACTTGTCCGCCGGAATGTCCGCGATCTCCGAGGAAAATTTCCCTGCCGTCCCGGGCGGCAGGTGCAATTCAAAAGCGGCATCATCGGGAGTAGCCAGCCGCAGCAGCGAAGGATTCAGCGCGCGCAGCGTCTC
>JBBRPU010000242.1:0-5585 GCA_038227545.1 Candidatus Acidiferrales bacterium | reverse complement strand
GGATAGCCGTAGGCTAGCGGAGAATCGGGGCGCGCGAAAGTGGCGCGCACGTGAGCGCCGGGCGTACGCGTGACGGACTCCATCGCGGCGGCTGCGGAGTCGGAGCCGCCACCGGCGGTACTGCGGGGAACGCCGCCGGAAACGCGACGCACGCCGCGGACGATGCCGCCTTCGAGCGCGAGCATGGAACCGCTGCCGAGAGTGACGAGCAGGCCGCCGTCCTCTACGAAGCTCTGGAGCTTGGCGAGGCCATCCCAGCCAATGCCTCCGGTGATATCGTCGGATTCGGCGGGCGTGCCGAAGCTGGGAGTCTGCGGAGTTTTCTTGAAAGGCATGGGGCCCCAGCGTTTGGGCAGGCCCTGAATCTGTTCGGCGAGCTCGAGATCCACGTGGCCGTAAATGAGGACGTCAATTTTATCGCGCAGGATGCCGGCGCGAATATCTTCATCGCGGACGTAGGTGTAGGGAATTTTGCGCTGGTCGAGAGAGTAGCGAATCCAGCCGATGGAATCGGTGTCGGCCCACGGAACCCACACGCCGAGGCGCGGAGTTTTCGTGGCGTGGCGCGGGACATCCGGGGCGCTGGCGACGGTGGTGAAGTCGAGGCCGAGCTCGGTGGCGGTGTCGCGCAGGGCGGACGCCAGTCCGTCCTGTGGGCGAATGATCCAGGAGCCGGCGGGGAAGTCGGCGTCAGCTACACGAAAAGATTTTTCCGCGATTTCCACGTTGAAGCCGGCGAGGCGATAGCGCGCGGCGAATAAGCCTTCCTGACCGGTGTCTTTCAGCAAAAATACCGGACCAGCGCCAGAAATATTTCCTGCGGGATGCGGTTCTTCTTTCAGGGGAGCGAGCGCGGCTTTGGCGATGGCGGCGTCGGCGATGGGAATGGCGTTCAGGTGATAGTGCGCGGGAAGCTCCCAGGAAACGTCATCGTAGGGTTCGCCACCGCCTTTGGGGAAATGCTGGGCGGTGAGCAAATCCACGGCGTAATTGCGGTAAGGCTGGTCGAGGCGCACGACGTAAGAGCCGGCGGGGAAATTTCCTTCTTTCAAATTTAAAGCATTTTGCGCGCGGCTTACTTCGATGTGTTGCGCGAGGAGGCGGCCGACCATTTGCGCCACGCGGGTGCGGTCGCCCTGATCTTCGGGAATGACGAAAGCGTAGGGAGGCTGATCGAGGCCTTTGCGCCAGGAATCCCAACCTTTGCGATAAAAATTGCGCAGCATTTCTCGGGAGTTGCGCGCGGCGTAATCGAGGATGGCGAGCGAGCCGGTCTCCTGATAATTCAAATTATCGCGGGAGGACCAGGTGACATCGGCAGAGGGCGGGGGGACGGGGCGATACCACTCCATGGTGAGAGCGCTTTTCGCCACGTT
The DNA here is from genome assembly GCA_038227545.1 of Candidatus Acidiferrales bacterium. Lineage (GTDB taxonomy): Bacteria > Acidobacteriota > Terriglobia > Acidiferrales > UBA7541 > Acidiferrum. Next base: position 4,209 of record JBBRPU010000242.1, on the reverse strand, counting down.
ACGGTGGAGAGTTTCGGCGGTGCCGTTGCCCCAAGTTTCATAGCCGCGGCCGATGCTGTTGTGATTCATGGCGACGGAGTCGAGATAGAGATGGCTGAAAGCTTCGCCGAAATTCCAGGTGGAGACCCCGGGCATGCCCAGCGCGGTCATGGTTTGCACTTCGTGAAAACCCATTTCGAGAAATTCGCTGTAGGTAATGGGATCAATGTTGGGATTGTAAGGACCGGTGCCGTTCCAGGTCATGAGGAATGGGAAGCCCTCGTGGAGATCGTGTACGACGGTGGGATGCCATTCGTGAAACATGCGGTGAACGGCTTTGGTGGTTTCGTGGGTTTGCTGGTGGGTGTCGCGATTGATGTCCACGAAAGCGTATTTGGACCAGTAGGGCGGGGACATGCGCGGCATAGTCGCGCGATCGGTTTTGCCTTTCAGATATTTGTAGAACCACTCGACGACTTTGTCGCGGCCGTCGGGATTGGAAACGGGATTGATGAGCACGATAAGACTTTTGCGAATGCCCTGAATCATGGGAGTTTCGGAGGCGGCCAGGCGGTAGGCGAGCTCCAGCATGGCTTCGGTGGAGCCGGTTTCGTCGGAGTGCAGCGCGGCGTTGAAATAATAAATGGGGCGCGCGGCGGAAATTAATTTTTCGGCGGCGGCCTGGTTGGTGCGGCGCGGATCGGCGAGGGCGGCGGTGGCGGCTTTGAGGCGGTCGAGATCGCGGATACCGGCTTCGTCGGCGATGGCTAGCAGGATGATGTCGCGGCCTTCTTCGCTGCGGCCGATGGTGAAGGCCCGCACGCGCGGAGAGGAGGCCGCGAGAGCGCGACTGTAGGCGTAGGCTTTGGTGCTGTCTACGAATTCTCCGGGGGCGCCAGGGATACGGCCGAGAAATTTTTGCGGGGAGACGGTCGAGGAGGATTGCGGAAGGTAGGAAACCCAGGGAGAGAGGAAATGCGGGTCGGTGGTAGCGGCGGCGATGGCTTCGACGGAGCCGGGCTCGGGGGTGTCGGGGGTGGTTTGATTTCCGGTGGTGGCGGCGAGCGATTGGAAAAGTGCTAAAAGGGCGATGAGGAAATGGGGCATGGAATCTCCGGTGCTGCCGGGCCAAGCTGAACTTTTTGGTAGTTATGCGAGCGCCGGAGTTTAACACGGAGGAGCAGCGGGGAGAATTGGAGTGTCAGCGCACTGCGAAGAAAAATTAAGGCCGCTCGACTTGCGAGCGGCCTCTTAGGACTATGCGAACAATCGACGACGTCCTGGCCAGCTAGGCGGATTTTTTTCTGGGGACCTTGGCGCCTCTTTTGCGGGCTTCGGATAGTCCAATGGCGATGGCCTGCTTGCGGTTGGTAACAGTGCCCCCTTTTCCACCTTTTCCGGATTTCAACGTGCCGCGCTTTTCACGATGCATGGCGCTCTTGACGCCCTTGCCGGCCGCTTCACCATATTTGCGCGCACCGGATTTTTTTCTGGAACTGGCTGCCATTGATCCTCCTGCGGTTTAGGATGTGGGCTAAAGGGAGAAAATTATAGCGGGCGCTGCGGCCGGGGGGCGTTCGGGTGAATCGGGGAGAGTGCCGGCAAATATCTTGTAGCTTTACGGAGCCGGGCTGAAATGTCATTGCGGGAGGCTCCGCGAGGCCGAAAGGCGTGAGGCGCCGGGCGCTCCACTCGCACTCAGCAAGCAGAGTGCTTATGCCCATCGCGGTTGGGAATTGCGCGCAAAAAAAAGAACCGGACCATGCGGAAGCATGGCCCGGTGAAGGAAATTCTAAAAGCCAGCCGATGTCAGGGCCTGGCGTGAAGATCATGCCCATGCTGTTGGGGCGGGGCATCATTTCGTGGCGCATTGCGTTGCTGTTGGGGCGGTGCGCTGTGTTGTTGAGGCGCAGGGCGCTCTTGCGGTCTGGCTTGAGGCGCGGGGCGAGGTTGCGGTTCAGGACGCTGTTGCGGCGGTCTCGCTTGGGGCGCGGGCCTGGGGGCCGGCTGAGGCGCGGGTCTGTCGTAGCGCTGTTGCGGCGCTGGGCGGTCTTGAGGAGCGTTGCGCGGAGCAACACTACGTGTGTCATTGCGTGGCGCAACGTTACGTGGTGCGTCGTTGCGCGGCGCAGCGGGTCGAGCCGCGGGACGGTCCGTTGGAATGGCGCGGTCATTTTGCTGGCGAGCTGCCGACGGCCGGTCTGAACGGGTATTTCCGGGAGCAACGGTACGCGAGTTCCCAGGGCGATCATTAGTCGTTCGCGGGGCGACGTTGGTCTGGGCCGTGTTCGGGCGGTTCGGGTTAACTCCGCGCGCGGCGTTAGGCTGCGCGGCGGTGTTCGGGCGATTAGCGCGATTATTGTTGTTGTTCACGGTGTTGGGCGCTACGGCGCGGTTGTTGCCGCCGGCATTGGTGGCACCGGCTTCACGTGCGTGAACCACGCCGCGATCCTGGAAAGCACCGGGCCGCGGGGTGGCCGCAATGTTGGGGCGTCCATTGTTTACCTTGGCGAACTGAGAACGGTCCTGACGGGCGGCCTGTTGGTGCTGAACCTGGGCGCTGGCCATCTGGATGTGTTGCTCGCGAGCAGCCTGACGATCACGCGCGGTTTCCTGGGCACGGATGCCGCCATTGCCGCCGTTATAGCTGACGCGCGAGTTGTTTATGTAATTGTTGGTGATGCGGGTGTTGTAGGTATTGTGAATGACGGTCACGTTGACGTTATTGACGGCGCGGTTGTAAGCGAAACGATTGCCATCCCAGCGCCCGCCATAGTAGCCTTCGCCGACGTAGCCGTAGCCGTAGTTAATTCCGCCGTAGAATCCGACGTGCGGTCCCCAATAGCCGGCGTTCCAGCGATAGCCGCCGCCACCCCAACCCCAATAGCCGGGAGTCCAGAGGACGCCTACTCGAGGAGCAGTTACCCAGGTGCCGGGCACCCAATAATAGTCGTCATCGTCGTATGCCCAATAGCCGGGCGTCCAGATGTAGCCTTCGCCGGGGCATAGCGGTTGTTCATAGACAGGAATTTCCGGAGGTGCAAAACCGACCGAGATTCCGACGCTGACTTGCCCAAAGGAAGCAGCGGGCATGATGATCATGACGGCCGCGAGAATGAACATAGTGATGAAACGAATCGTGCGCATAGTAGCCTCTCCTGAAAGTATGCTTCGGTCGCAGCTAACTCGCTAACACAAAGAACGCAAAGCACTGTAATGATAAACCCTAACGGGCAGGTGAAGTCGCGCGGGCGAGGCGCGAGGAGCGAATATGCTGATTCAATGGCTGATAGGTGACGCAGCACGCTGGCGCATCGCTTCAGGTAGGCAGATGAGGTATTCTTAGTGCCATTACCAAGGGGAAACAGAGGAGCATACCGTTGCGGATACTTATTGCCGACGATCATGAGGCTGTGCGTAAGGGTGTCTGCTCCATTTTAAGCTCGCGGAAAGACATCGAAGTCTGCGGAGAAGCGAAAGATGGTAAGGACGCGGTGGAAAAGGCCCGGTCACTTTCGCCCGATTTGATCGTAATGGATATCACCATGCCGGTGATGAGCGGATTCGAGGCCGCACGCGAAATCAAGAAGACCTCGCCCGAGATGCCGATTCTGATTTTGTCTATGCACGAGAGCAATCAGTTGATTGAGGAAGCTAAAAAAATCGGCGCGCAAGGATATGTGACCAAGACGCAAGTGGGAAGTACGCTGCTGCAGGCGGTGGATGCGCTATTGCGCAAAGAGAGTTTTTTTCCGGAGCGTGGCATAGCGGCCGCTATCCTCTCGCCGACGGCCTAGGCGATGCTCGCCCCAAAGTGTTATAACGGAAGCAGTTTTAGCAGGCGCAATTAGCGTACTGAGCATGCAACGATCAAGGTGAGTTAGTGGAAAAGTCGCCTTTTACGAACGATGTGAAGCCGCTACGCCCACGTAGCGATGCCATGCAGATTCTGGTGGCCGACGATCACGACATCGTGCGGCGCGGGCTGAAGCACCTGCTGAATTCGCGGTCCGGATGGGAAGTGTGCGCGGAAGCCAGCACCGGGCGCGAAGCGGTGACGCTCGCGGAACAGCTCAAACCCAAAGTGGTGGTGATGGATATCAGCATGCCGGAGCTGAATGGGCTGGAAGCGGCGCGAAAAATTCTGAAGATCCTGCCCAAGACGGAAATCGTGATTCTGACGCTGCATTTTTCGGATCAGCTGGTGCGCGATATTCTGGCCTCTGGCGC
>JBBRPU010000241.1:0-5606 GCA_038227545.1 Candidatus Acidiferrales bacterium | reverse complement strand
GATTTTGTGGGCGGCGACGACATGGTGCAGAAAATCATGGAAGGCTGGACGGATTACGATGCGGTGATCGCGACGCCGGACATGATGCGCTCGGCCGGTAAGCTGGGTAAAGTGCTGGGGCCGCGCGGGTTGATGCCCAATCCGAAGACCGGCACGGTGACGTTTGACGTGGCCAAGGCCATCAAGGAAGTGAAGGCCGGTAAAGTGGAATTTCGCGTGGACAAAGCGGGCATCGTGCATTGCGCTATCGGCAAGATCAAGTTCGATGCGGAAAAGCTGGCGGAGAACGCGCACGCGGTGATCGCCGCGGTAGTGAAAGCGAAGCCTTCGGCATCTAAAGGTAAATACGTTAAAAAAATTACGCTGACTTCGACCATGGGTCCGGGAATTTCCATTGACCTGGCGGAATCGGAAGCATTGGCGGCAGCTGCTTAGACATTGAGGCCTTTAGTGCCGCGGAGAAACCATGAAAAAACGCAGTGAAAAACAGCAAGACCTGGACAACCTGAAGACCGAGTTGGCTAACGTTTCCACCGTGATCCTGACGACGTTTCAGGGCATCACCGTGGAGAACGATACCAAACTGCGGCGCGCGGTGCAGGCCGTGGGCGGCAAATATAAGGTGGTGAAAAACACGCTGGCAGAGCGCGCGGGCGCGGGCACGCCGATTGAGAATTTACTGAAGGATTTGAGCGGCACGAATTCGATTGCGTACAGCTCCAACGATCCGGTAGCGCTGGCGAAAGCGTTGACCAAGGTGGCCAAGGAAGTTCCAGCGTTTCAATTCCGCGCAGGACTGGTCGAGGGCCGGGTAATTTCCATCGCGGAAATTCAGCAACTGGCGAATTTGCCGTCGAAGGAAGAATTGCTCAGCAAGGTGATGTTCCTGCTGAATGCGCCGGCGCAACGCATTGCCATGGCGCTGAACGCTTTGCCGCGCAACCTGGCGATTACCGTCAGCGAAGCGATCAAGGCCAACAAGTTTGCGTCCCCCGGTGGAGGCTCAGGTGACGCGGGATCTGGCGAGAAGTCTGCAGCACCGGCGCCGGAAGCAGTGCCCGCGGCAAGCACAGAAGCAGTAACTCCGGCAGCAACTTCGGAGACTAGTCCCGAAACGGCGCAATAAAATTTTATTTTAGATTTGAGAGGAGGAGAAAGAATCATGGCGAAAGTTGACTCGATACTGGAAGAAATCAAGGGGCTCACGCTTCTCGAAGCGTCGGACCTGGTGAAGAAAATGGAAGAAGCCTTCGGCGTTTCTGCTGCCGCTGCGGCTCCTGCGGCTGCGGCTGGAGCGGCGGCTGGTGCGGCACCCGTGGAAGAAAAGACCGAATTCACGGTGGTGCTGACCGATGTGGGCGGCAACAAGATCAACGTCATCAAGGCGGTTCGTGAAGTAACGAGCCTGGGCTTGAAAGAAGCCAAAGACCTGGTTGACGGCGCTCCCAAGCCGATTAAAGAAGGCGTGAACAAAGACGAAGCGGCCACCATCAAGAAGAAGTTTGAAGATGCCGGCGCCAAGGTCGAAATTAAATAATTGCCGCACTCGCTTCGCGCTGTTGCGAAGCAGCAGTGATGAGTGGGCTGCCGCTGCCTGAGAGCGCTCGACGCTCAGGCAGGTTGAATAACAAGATTGGCATCTGGTGCGGCTCTTCGAGCGAGAGCTGCATAACCCCGCGCTTGTATCAAGAGGCGCTGGGTAAACCCTTCGGCCCCGATTTTATCGGGGCGCTCAGGGTAAAAAGGGATTCAACTACGCAAGTCGAGGCCGGTAACTCCAGCAGTGCCAACGGTCCATTTGAGGTCGTCGGCGGTGGTGTGCGCGTTCGCTTTGGGCAGGCGAGCAGGCACGCTACTGCGAGTGACTCCGGATATTTTGCTTCGGGCACGACGGGCGCCAGGAGCACCTCGAGCATTCATTCGCAAGCGCGGAAGTTGTCCTGCCGCGAGTGCAATTATTTCCAGGCTGCCCAAAAAGGGATGAGGTAATACGCATGCCGAATAGAAATCCACATATCCGGGAACGTCAACGTCTGGACTTCGCGAAGATTGAAGGGGCGATTCAGATCCCCAATTTGATCGAAGTGCAGATGAAGTCCTATCAGCGCTTTTTGCAGATGGACTTGCTGCCGAGCGAGCGCGATGACGGCGGATTGCAGTCCGTTTTCACCTCGGTATTTCCCATCAAGGATTTCCGCGAAATGTCGCAGCTGGAATTCGTGGACTACGCGATTGGAAACTGGGAGTGCAAGTGCGGAAACCTGAAGGGCTTGCACCATTTACGCGCCACTTGCCGCCATTGCGGCGCGTCGGTAGTGACGAATCCTTATCAGACCGGCGACGTGATTTGCCACAAGTGCGGAACGTTCAACAAGAATACGCCGACATTCTGTAACAAGTGCGGCGATCCGGTGGCCATGCAGTTGAAGTATGACGTGAATGAGTGCCAGGAACGCGGGATGACTTATTCCGCGCCGCTGAAAGTCACCATCCGTCTGACCATTTACGACAAGGATCCAGACACTGGCGCGAAGACCATTCGCGACATCAAGGAACAGGAAGTTTTCTACGGCGACATTCCGCTGATGACCGAGAACGGGACCTTCATCATCAACGGGACTGAGCGCGTCATCGTCAGCCAGTTGCACCGTTCGCCAGGCGTATTTTTCGAGAGCGCCAACAACCGCTCTTACTTCCTGGGGAAGATTATTCCGTACCGCGGGTCGTGGGTGGAATTCGAATACGACACCAAGAACATTTTGTACGTGCGCATTGACCGCAAGCGCAAATTCCTGGGGTCCATTTTCCTGCGCGCGCTGGGAATGAAGTCCAACGAAGATATTCTCCGCACGTTTTATCAGGTGGAGCGTATTTCGCTGCGTGACAAGGAACTGTACTGGAACGTTTCGCCGGGCATCGTAGACCGCAAGCTGACGCATGAAATTCGCAATCCGAAATCCGAAGAAGTGATTGTGGGCGCGCACAAGCGCATCACCGACAACCTCTTCAAGGAACTGATCAAAGCCAAGGTTTCGCAGATTCGCGCGGCGCTGGCCGATCTCGAAGGCGCGTACAGCGTCGCTGACATCGTCAATCGCCAGACCGGCGAGGTTCTGCTGGAAGCCAACAAGCCGCTGACCGCCGATTTGTGGCAGGCGTTCGCGGAGTCCGGAATTACGGAAGCGGATGTGTTCTTCCCGGAACGCGACGACATTGGACTGGTGCTTTCGCGCACTTTGGACAAGGACTCCATTCGTTCTTCGAAAGAAGCCTTAATCGAAATTTACCGCAAGCTGCGTCCCGGAGATCCTCCGACGCTGGAGACGGCCACCAATCTCTTCCGCGGAATGTTTTTTGATCCGCGCAAATATGATTTCAGCCGCGTAGGCCGCTTGAAGTTCAACATCAAGATGGGCCTGGACACGCCGCTCAACAACCGCACGCTGGACACGCCAGACTTTGTTTCGGCGATCAAGTACCTGTTCAAGCTGCGCAAAAACATTGGCGTGGTGGACGACATTGACCATCTCGGAAACCGCCGCGTACGCGCGGTGGGCGAGTTGCTGGAGAACCAGTTCCGCATCGGCCTGGTCCGCATGGAACGCGCCATCAAAGAAAAGATGAGCGTGTATCAGGAAATGTCCACGGCCATGCCGCATGACCTGGTAAACGCCAAGCCGGTTATGGCCGCGATCCGCGAGTTTTTCGGGTCCTCGCAGCTGAGCCAGTTCATGGACCAGACCAATCCATTGAGCGAAATCACTCACAAGCGCCGGCTATCGGCTCTTGGACCCGGCGGTTTGTCGCGTGAACGCGCAGGCTTCGAAGTGCGCGACGTTCATCCTACGCACTACGGCCGCATCTGCCCGATTGAAACTCCCGAAGGACCGAACATCGGTCTAATCAGCTCGCTTTCGTGCTTCGCGCGCATTAATGATTACGGCTTTATCGAGTCGCCGTATCGCCGCGTGAAGGGCGGACGCATCATTGATTACGTCCACATCGTGAACGCCGGCGACAGCGAATTCAAAGCCGGTGAAATTGTCGAAAAAGATCGCGTCGAAGATCTGAACGAAGAGCTGAAGCGCCGTAAAGTAACTTACGAACCGTACTGCTTCTATCTTTCCGCGTGGGAAGAAGACAAGTACGTGGTGGCGCAGGCCAACGTTTCGCTCGACGAAAAACTGAAGATCACTACCGAGCTGGTGAACTGCCGGCAAGCCGGAAACTTCGTGCTGAAGAGCCGCGAAGAAGTGGATTACGTGGACGTTTCCCCGAAGCAGCTTGTTTCGGTGGCGGCCAGCTTGATTCCGTTCCTCGAAAATGACGACGCCAACCGCGCGCTCATGGGTTCCAACATGCAGCGCCAGGCTGTGCCATTGATCCGCGGCGATGCGCCGCTGGTCGGTACGGGCATGGAACGCGTCACCGCCCGCGACTCCGGAGCGGTGGTGCTCTGCCGCCGCGAAGGCATCGTGGACCAGGTGGACTCCGAGCGCATCATCGTGCGCGTGGAATCCGATCACTCCGGCGTACTCAGCCGCGAAGTGGGCGCGGACATCTACCAGCTCATCAAGTTCAAACGTTCGAACCAGAACACCTGCATCAACCAGAAGCCGCTCGTTCGCGTAGGCGACCGCGTCAAGAAAGGCCAGGTTCTGGCCGACGGTCCTTGCACGGAGCGCGGCGAGCTGGCTCTCGGACGAAACGTGCTGGTGGCCTTCCTGCCCTGGCGCGGTTACAACTTCGAAGACGCCATCCTCGTCAGCGAAAAGCTGGTGAAGGACGATTACTACACCTCGATTCACATCGAGGAGTATGAAATCGAAGCGCGCGACACCAAGCTGGGTCCTGAAGAAGTGACGCGCGACATCCCTAACATCAGCGAGTCTTTCCTGCGCAACCTGGATGAGAGCGGCGTGATCCGCATCGGCGCCGTGATCAAACCAGGCGACATCCTGGTCGGCAAAGTTACGCCCAAGGGCGAAACCACGCTGACCCCGGAAGAAAAGCTGTTGCGCGCCATCTTCGGTGAAAAAGCCGGAGACGTTCGCGACGCTTCCCTGTATTGCCCGCCGGGCATCGAAGGCACCATCGTGGACGTCAAGATTTTCACTCGCAAGGGTGGAGAAAAAGACGAGCGGCACAAGTCCATCGAAGCCACGCAGATTTTCAAGCTGGAAAAGAACCTGGCTGACGAAATCCGCATCCTGACCGACGAGCGCCTGAAGCGTTTGTCCGACCTGCTGGGCAGCAAGGTGCTGCAAGCCGACCTGCACGACGAAAAGACCAACAAGCGCCTGTTGACCAAGGGCGTAGAGCTGACCCGGGAAATCATTGAAAAGATTTCCACGCGCAACCTGAAGCGCCTGAAGCTGAACGAGAAGGATCCTCTACTCATCGAGAAGATCGAAGAGATCGAGGTAATGACTTCCCGGCAGATAGACGTGCTGCGCAAGATCACCGAAGAGCGCAAGGAAAAGCTCAAGAAGGGCGACGAGCTGCCTCCGGGCGTCATCAAACTGGTGAAGGTCTATATCGCGATGAAGCGCAAGCTCTCCATCGGCGACAAAATGGCCGGGCGGCACGGAAACAAGGGCGTCATT
>JBBRPU010000240.1:0-5610 GCA_038227545.1 Candidatus Acidiferrales bacterium | reverse complement strand
AGCGACTCGTTGAACGCCTTGTCTTGTTGCGCGCGGCTCAGGGCCTGCGTGTTGGCGTCCAACTGTGAATTCATACCCATCATCATGCCAAGATTGGATTGCGTCTCTTCGGGCAACGAACCGAGGTGAGCGCGCTTGAAATCCGCCAATTTCGCGTCCTGCTCATCCAGTTTTTGTTTGGCTTCGGCCAGCTGTCCGTCAAGGAATTTGGTGGTCTGTACGGCCTGGCTTTCGTTCTGGCGGGCGTTCTGCTCCAGAAACATGGAGGTGATTTCGGTACAAACCTGCTGGGCAAGTTGCGGGTTGTCAAACGTGGCGGTGATGTAGAAGCCCGGCAACTGGTGAGGCCCAGTGCCCTGCATGGCTTCCACGGGTTTCAGGGTGATCGCGCTGCGCAGCCTTTCCACCAGATCATCTATATGCACACGTCCGCGTTCACTGGCATAAAGATTGAACTTTTCGATGATGGGCTCCAGGCGGGTACGGCTCAGAATCTGCTCCTGCATGGTAGCCAACCGATGGTTCAGATCATCTGAAACGACGGGCTTCACATATTCGGTGGGAACGGAGGGCTGCTCCACCATCACCATGGTTTGCGAGGTGTATTTCTTGGGCAGCACTTTGGCGGCGACGAACCCCGCCACCGTCAGCAGCACAGTGCTGATGGGTAAGATCCACCAATAACGTCTGAAAACCCTTTTTGCGTCTGCGGGGCTAAGCTCGCGATTTGTAGCCATAACTACCTCGTATAATTTCTTCTGACGCTCTATGATTGCCGAACCATACTATTGTATATCCGCAACTTGGACTGCGCTCTGGTACTCTACGATGCACGGCTTTGGCCATGTGTGCGAGATATGCATCACGGTGCCAATCCGACACTCTGATACTAAGACCAATTATATCATCGGTTTAGCTAGCGCGGTAACATCATTTCACAGAGCAAATCGGCGATCGTTGTCTAGTTGAGAAACGAAGAGTGGAACTGTTCTGCCACATTGTGACCCGATTTGCCCTAGGGGCACGGTACAGGTGGGGAAGCATGAATGACAGCCAACACCGCCTGTCACTCAAATATGCCCTAGGCGTCGACCGCAGATCACAATAGCTTGTTCGCCGGATGACAGAATGCGTCCGGCCGTGATGGACTTATGAAAATCAGCCGACCATTGCACATAATTCTGCCGCTTCTTTTCGCCGTTGGCGTATTGCTTCCGGCATGCAGCCGCAATCCTGCAACCAGGCGACAAAAAGCCATGGAGCAGGGCGACCGCGAGTTCAGCCAGGGTAAATATCCTGAAGCTTCCATTTACTACGGCCAGGCTTTGCAAATCGACAAATATTACGCCGAGGGTCACTACAAGCTGGCGCAATGTCACATAAAACTGGGGGTGTGGGCTTCGGCGTTCCGCGAGCTTTCACGCACCGTAGAATTGCAGCCCACGAATTGGCCCGCGCAGGTGCAGTTGGCGGAGATGTCGCTGCGCGGAGGAAAAGCCCAGGAAGCGAAAGACCGAGCGCTGCTGGTGCTACAGAGCAATCCGCAGAATTCGGACGCGCAAATCGTGTTGTCGTCGGCGGATGCCGCGCTGGGAAACTCGAAAGCCGCGCTGCAGGAAGCACTCGACGCCGCGCGCATGAATCCCGGCCGCGTGGAAGTGTTCACACATCTCGGGTTGCTGTACGCGCGCAGCGGTGATGTTGCGAACGCCGAGGACAATCTGAAGAAGGCCAAAGCGCTGGACTCCAGCGGAATCGCCGCGACCATGACGCTGGGCGAATTTTACGAACAGCATCGTCGCTGGAATGACGCCGCGAACGAGTTTCAAGCAGCGATAAGCCGGGCACCTACGAATCCAGTGCCGCGCGCCGCACTGGCTACCGTGTACATGAATCAGGGTCAGGATACTCTCGCTGAAAAAATCCTTACGGACGCGAAAGCGCAACTGAAAGACGATCCGGCCGCCTATCGCATGCTGGGCGATTATTATCTGGGCCGCGGAAGCAATGGAAAGGCCATGGCGGAGTTTTCCGAGCTGGCGAAGCAGCACCCTAAAGATCCGCAAGTTCGAAAAACGTATATCCAGCTCTTATTGCTGAACAATCGCGTGGACGAAGCGGCGTCGCTGAGCAACGATCTGCTCAAGAACGCTCCCCAGGACATCGAAGCGCTCGTTTTGGAAGGCGAAATTCAGCTTCGCCAGGACAAAGTGGATGACAGCATCCAAACGTTGCAGAACGTAATTCACGCGGCGCCCGATAACGCTTTCGCGCACTACCAGATGGGCCTGGCGCTGCAGCAAAAAGGCAAAACTCAAGAGTCTCAGAACGAACTGCGCGAGGCCGTTCGCTACAGTCCGGCGCTTTATGAAGCCTGGCGGGCGCTGGGCGAAAGCGCCGTGCAACGAGCCGACTGGCAGGGATTGCACAACATCGCACTGGAACTCAAAAAGACTGCGCCGCGCTCGCCGGAAGGCTATCTGTTCGACGCCACGGCAAGGATGAATCAAAACGATGCCGCCGGCGCGGAGGCGGACTTGACCAAACTGATTACTATCGCTCCTGACCGGGCGTTGGGCTATGTGAAGCTAGGCCAACTGCGCGTGATTCAGAAAAAACTGGACGACGGAGAGAAACTGTTTCGGCAGGGGCTGAGCAATGAGCCGGACTCTTTCGAGGCTCTGCAAGGATTGATGGACGTGGCTTTTCGAAAGAACAAGCCCGCCGATGGCTTGCAAATGGTTCAAACGGCGATCGAAAAAAATCCTAACAACGCGAAACTCCATCTGCTGCAAGCGGAAGCGCTGATTAAAAATAAACAGCCAAAGGAAGCGGAGGCAGCGCTGGAGCGGGCGCTTCAACTGGACGGACAGAACGTAAACGCGATTGTCACGCTCGCTGCACTGCAGGCTGAGCGCGGAGCTCGGGATCAGGCCATCGCCAACTATCAGCGCGCGATTACGCTGGCGCCTAACGCGGTGTCCATACAGGTGGCGCTGGGCGGCCAATACGAAAGTGCCGGAAACTGGCAAACCGCGCAGACGATGTACCAAAAGGTGCTTGCGGCTCAGCCGGATAATCCCGTGGCCGCGAATAATCTGGCGTACCTTTTACTGGAACACGGCGGAAGCGCGAACGTGGCTCTCTCACTGGCTCAGGTGGCGAGACGGGGCATGCCCACTTCCCCTAACACCGCCGATACGCTGGGCTGGGCCTACTACCAGAATGGGGCGTACTCCGTAGCGCAGCCTTTGCTGGAAGAGGCGGTGAAGAATACTTCTGACAATACATCGTACCGATATCATTTGGGCGCTACCTACCAAAAGTTGAAAGACGACGCTCGCGCCCGCGTCGAGTTCGAAAAAGTCATCGCCTCGAAGCCTGACGCGCCCATCGCTGAGGAAGCACGCCGCGCGTTACGACAACTGCCGGGCAGTTAGTTCTACTGGTTTGCAGCATTTCGCCGCTAAAATATTGGGGGAGACTCCATCATGCCGGTAGACTTTCCGACGAATCAGCAAGCGACAGAGAAAATCGTTTCTTTGGGGACGAAGAATGGCATTGAGATGGCCATTCGCGCGCGCAGCGACAAAACGCTGGGCAAAATAATTGCCAAGCCGGATTCGACCGATCTGATTGACGGTGTGCGCATCGAGCCATTACAGGTGCATCCGGACGACCGCGGATTTTTTACGGAGTTGGCCAGACTGGGCAAAGGGCTTGCCGCTGGAATGGTGCCCGACGGCACTAGAAATGTGCAAGTTTCGTTCACGCTCACCTATCCGGGAACGATTAAGGCCATTCACTATCATTCGGAGCAAACAGATTTGTGGGCGCCGGTCTCCGGAATGCTGCAGATTTTCCTGTGTGATTTGCGCCGCCAGTCGAAAACTTTCGGCTTGATTAACACGCTGTACGTGGGACGATTCCGTCCTTGGGAAATTTTGATTCCGCCGGGCGTAGGCCACGGATATAAAGCGCTCGGCATTGAACCGATCAATCTTCTGTACTTCACCGATCGCCACTACAATCCCGCAGACGAACTGCGCATCGCGTATAACGATCCGAACATCGGCTACGACTGGGAGACGCAATTTAAGTAGCCCATGCGCGTTCTGCTGATTGGCGCCAACGGAATGTTGGGCAAAGACCTCGTCCAGGAATGGACGGGCGATGAACTTATCCCCGCCACATCTCGTGATGCGGACATTCGCAATCCCCAAGAAGTGGAAGGACTGATCGCGCGGACGCGCCCGGAATGGATTTTGTTGACCGCGGCCTACACGGACGTGGATGGAAGCGAACGGGAGCCCGACGCTGCTTATGCCGTGAATCAAAAAGGCACAGAAAACGTAGCCAAATCGGCGCGAAAATCCGGCGCCAAGCTCGTGTACATCAGCACCGATTATGTTTTCGATGGCCAGGGGACGCGGCCGTATGAGCCTGCCGATCCGATTGCTCCTATCGGAGTGTATGGCGCGTCGAAAGCCGCGGGTGAAAAAGCCATCCAGGAACACTTACACGATTGGTGCATCGTGCGCACCTCGTGGTTATTTGGCGCCTCCGGCCAGAGCTTTCCGGAAAAGATTTTGCGCGCGGCAGAAACGCGGCCAGAATTATCGGTGGTGTCCGATCAAGTTGGTTCGCCAACCTTCACGCGCGACCTGGCGCGCGCAATGCAAGAGTTGGTCCGGGCGGATGCGCGCGGCTTCGTCAGCGTGACCAACGCCGGCACGTGTTCCTGGTTTGAGTTCGCTTCAGAAATACTGCGGCAAGCGGGAAAGACCAATCCGGTAAAACCGATAGATACAATTCAGGCAGCGCGCGCGGCGAAACGTCCGGCTTACTCCGTGCTGTCTCCCGCCGCCCTGCATGCTCTCGGCATCAAGGTCCGGCACTGGCGCGAAGCGCTTCCACCCTACCTCGAAGAATTACGGCAAATGGGGAAGCTGGAGTAGTTTGCTCACGTCACCATTCCGTGCGGAACGTCTTACCGGTTTAGGGAATGTTCACCGAAACTTCTGTGGAATAGGCGCTTTCCGTGCCGTCACTGGCAACCGCGGTGGTCACATAGAAATAAGTCTGGCTGCCTTGCACGCTGTTGTCGCTGTAGCTTAGTTGCGCGTCCAGCCCGGAATTCAATCTTAAATACGCTGAACCGCTGCTTAAGCTTCTGTACACGTTATAACCTGCGGCCGCAGGACTGGCGTTCCAGGACAGCCCGACCACATGTTGAACCTGCGCTACGCCGGTGCCTGAGACGGACACCGCCGCCGGGGATCCCGTGGCGTTGCTGACGATGGAGACGCTACCTGAAGTGGACGCGGCACTTGTCGGCGAAAACTGCACAGTGAGGTTAATGCTCTGGGATGGCGAAAGCGTTACGGCGGACCCGCCCGACAATGTCAGCTGAGATCCTGACACGTTAACCGCCGAAATGGACACGTTCGAATTTCCGGTATTGGACACCGTGATGCTGCGCGAAGAACTGCTTCCGACGGTGACACTCCCGAAGCTGACCGAAGACGGGTTTACAGACAGAGTCAAACCCGCTGCAACGCCCATGCCAGAAAGGCTAATGCTGGGGGCCGCGCTCGTAGCGTTGCTGCT
>JBBRPU010000239.1:0-5660 GCA_038227545.1 Candidatus Acidiferrales bacterium | reverse complement strand
TGAGACAAGTACTGTGGTTCTATAGCTTGTCGCGTTCACTGATTATACGATTCACCAGGTATAGCAAGGCCTTCCCCAGGCACCCATATGTTCAAGCTCACCGCAGTTTCGGCCGCTCTTGTTCTTGGAGCGCTGGGCTTGTTCGCGGTGCCCTCGCAAGCTCAAATCGCCAGCAGCATTGCCCTGGATGGCCGGCGCCTGTTCATCAACGCCGACCCACCCGTAACGCTGAACTTGACCGTTGCCAAACGCAAAAATATTTATCTGCCGCGCGAGGCACCCTTTGCCGGCCGCACGCACCCGGCGGTAACCATGGACCGTGATGGAGTGGAAAAAATTGTGCGCGAAGCAGCTGACCGTCACCGCGTGGATCCGGCTTTGATTCGCGCCGTGATTCAAACGGAATCCAACTGGAATCCCATCGCCCTTTCGAATAAGGGCGCGGGTGGACTGATGCAGCTCATTCCCACTACCGCCCGCAGATTCGGCGTGCATGACGTTTTCAACCCGCAACAGAACATTGACGGCGGGGTTCATTATCTGAAGACGTTGCTGGACCGCTACAATGGCAACCTGGATATGGCGCTGGCGGCGTACAATGCAGGTGAGGGCGCGGTAGACCGGGCGCGAGGCATTCCCTCGTTTCGCGAAACGCGCAGCTACGTGAAGAAAGTTCAAAACGCTTATAATCATCCGAACTCCGGACGATTGGTGGATGCGGTGTTGTTTCGGCCGCGGCCGATTCACCGGGATCTGGACGCGGGCGGTAGAACCATCTTCAGCAACGAGTAGGCGTTTGTTTTTGGGGTGAGTAGTCCTTCGCGGGCAATCCTGAAGAGCAGATGACGAGAAAATGCAGGGCCAGATGCTAAAAGCTGCAAATAGTGTCCGCCGGATGTTCGCCCGCGCTTCGCCATTTTTCGTCGTGTTGTTCTGTCTGTGCTCTCTTTCAGCCACTCCCGCTTTTTCCGCCGCGGAGCCCACCGCCAGCGTGAAGCGCCAGGCCGCCGTGCAGTTCGAACGCGCCGAGCAGCAGCGCGAGGCCCTGAACGTCAAGCCCGTCGCCAAGCGCACACTCGCGGATTATCGCCAAGTGGTCTCCAGCTATCGCCGCGTGTATCTCATCACCCCGCGCGCCGCCGAGGTTCCCGAAGCGCTGCTGGCCATTTCGCAGTTGTACGCCGAAATGGGCGAACGCTTTGGACGCAATTATTATCAGTCCGCGGTAGACGCCTATCACTTCCTGCTGCACGAATATCCCACCAGCCGCTATGGACCGGACGCCATGCTGGCCTGCGCGAAAATTCAACGCGATCAGCTGAGCGATTATTCCAGCGCGACGAAGACCTATCAGGATTTTCTGAAGCGCTACCCACGCTCTTCGCGGAAACGGGAAGCCCAGGAAGGCGTCGCGGAATTGGCATTGTTGCAGAATGGCGCGAAGCCCATTGCGCCGTCTGCGGCGCCGCCGAACTCGTCAGCCACCGCAATGGCGTTGCCCGGTGACGAAAGCGCATCCGACCTGCCGGCACTGAGCACCGCAAACGGAACCGCGCGTGGAACTCCCAGAGTGCGACGCATCCGTGCCAGCGCGACGGGCGATTCCGCTCGCGTGACCATTGACCTTGAGAGCGTAGTGCCCTACTCCTCCAGTCGCCTCGCAAACCCTGACCGCATCTTCTTTGATTTGCGCGACGCGCGCATTCCACTGGAGGTGGCGCGCGAAAGCGTAAAAGTTGACGGCGACATCCTCACCGCGGTGCGCACCGCGCAGAATCAGAACCACACCGTTCGCGTAGTGCTGGATGTAGATGGAGTGAAGGAGTACGGCGTCTCCACCAGTGATAATCCGCCCCAGTTATTGATTGATCTTTACCGAAAATCGCTGCCGGCCGCCGCCGCAAAAATTGCCAAGGCCAGCCACAACTCCGACGGGAAGCGCGCCCCAGTAGAAAGTTTGATGGCGCGCGCCGACGAACCCGTCGTGGAAGCCCTGGACGTGAAGTCAGACGCCACACCGCATATCTTGCCGCCAACGGCTCTGGCGTTAGGGTCGCCAGCAAAAAATTCCAAATCTACGCCCAGGTCAGATTTTGATCCGCCCGCCGCGCCACCCCAGCCAACGCGTGACGGCCACTCCACGTTGACCCGCGCGCTGGGACTCAAGATCGGCCGCATCGTCATTGATGCGGGCCACGGCGGCCATGACACCGGCACCATCGGGCCCACCGGCCTAATGGAAAAAGATTTATGCCTGGACGTCGCGTTGCGCCTGGGAAAAATTATCAAGCAGCGTCTGCCCGGCGCGGAAGTGGTGTTCACGCGCGCGGACGATTCTTTTATTCCTCTGGAAGAACGCACCGCCATCGCCAATGAAGCCCACGCCGACCTGTTCATTTCCATTCACGCCAATTCCAGCCAGGACCACGGCGCGCGCGGCATCGAAACTTATTACTTGAATCTGAAGGGCTCGCCCGAAGCCATGGAAGTCGCCGCGCGCGAAAACGCCGTCTCTAACGTAGGCGTTCACGATCTGGAAGATTTGATCAAGAAAATCGCGCGCAACGAAAAAATAGATGAGTCCAAAGAGTTTGCCGAAGACATTCAGAATTCGCTGGCCACCCGCGTACAGAAAACCGCGAAAACAGTCAAGAATCGCGGCGTGCGTAAAGCGCCGTTCGTGGTGCTCATCGGCGCGGACATGCCTTCGATCCTCACGGAGATCTCTTTCCTGAGCAATCCTGCCGACGAGCAGTTGCTCAAAAAACCCGAGCACCGCCAGCGCGTCGCCGAGGGCCTCTACCAGGGCGTCGCGAGCTACCTGCAGAGCCTGAACAGCGTCACGCTGAATATGCCGCCGAACGCCGGCTCCAGGAATGCGCCCACTTCCGCGAAAGCCTCCCGCCACGCCAGCGCCAAACTTGAACAATCACGAAACGAACAGTAATCTTTCAGCATCTACCTTACTACCCTGATGAAAGCCCTTAAGACGCCCGGATGGTTCGTGTTCACGCTGCTCTGCCTCGCTCCAGCTGTGCGTGCGCAAAACATGCTGCCCAGCCATTTCGGAGCCTGGACCGCGAGCGGCTCTGCAAAGACCGGCGAAGCTTCCGCCGAAGCGAAGGCAATTTTCACGGAGTCCGTTTTGGAAGGCACCGAGGCCAGAAACTATTCGAACGGGCCAGCTACGGTGACGGTCACCCTGTATCGCTTCCATGATTCCAGCGGAGCGTACGAGGGCTACACCTACTTACTCGGGCCGCATCCTTCCGCTAGCAACACACCCGGCGACACCGCCGCCAGCGATGGCAAAACGAGACGCGGTTCGCGCTTCGGAAACATCATATTGGTGGTGGACAACGCCAGCGCGCTTCCGCAAGTGGATCAGGATTTGCTTTCCAAACAGATCGAGTCAAAAGGGGACAAAACTCCTCCGCCGCCGATCCCTAACTATCTGCCGGACCGCGATCGAGTAGCGCACACAGAATTGTATTCGTTGGGCCCTGCCGCCTTTCGCGCCGCGCTCGTTAACCTCGGACGCCCGGAATATGCGGCGATCACCGACTCGGCCGGTTTCAATTCCGGCGCGGAAGCCATGTTCGCGCGCTACCGCACATCCCAAGACGAAGCCGTGCTGCTCCTGATCGAGTACCCCACTCCGCAACTCGCGGGCTTGCACTGGAAACATCTCGAGCAGGCTCTGCCAGCCGCCGCGAAACAACACGGCGCGTCCATCGAACGCAAAGGCTCGCTGCTGGCCATCGTGCTTTCGCCATCGTCACCGGCCTATGCGGCGCGCGTCCGCGAATCCGTCAACTACGAAACGCAAGTCACTTGGAACGAGCCCACGCACACCATCACCGACCCGCCGATAACCTCGGTGCTGGTAAAAATCATTACCGCCACCGGAGCGTTCATGCTCGTCGCCATCGTTTTCGGCGTGGCCTTCGGCGGCGTACGCGTGCTGATCAAGAGGTTGCTCCCCGGCAAGGTCTTCGACCGCCCCGAACAGATGGACGTTCTGCAGCTGGGCCTGTCCAGCAAGCGCATCAACTCGCGCGATTTCTACTAAAGCCCGCCTCAAGCAATCTGAAAATTAGAAGTAACGAAGATTTCCCTGCGGCGTCTAATAAGCAGCCGTATACCGTAGGCGATGGCCTCGCCTTGTCGTAAAATTTCGGAAACGCTCTGACGGAGAAACTCCCAATCATGCCCGGTAGCGGTTCTGCAGCAGTAATCTCAAAAAAACTTGTGTTTCTGCCAGTAGCAATGCTGCTGGCCTTTGCCTGCGCGTGCCAAAAGCCGCCAGCCGGACCTGGCGCGGGCGCCGCCATGCAGGCCATGCCGGTGCAGGTGCAACTAGTCCACGAGCAGGAAATCGCCGACAGCAGTGAGTACCTGGCGATCTTGAAGTCGCGACATTCCGCCACCATCAATCCGCAGGTGGAAGGGCAAATCACCAAAATTTTCGTGAAGTCCGGCGATCATGTAAAAGCCGGCCAGGCCATCCTGCAGATTGATCCCCTCAAGCAGCAGGCCATGGTGAGCAGCCAGGAAGGCACTCGCGCCGCGCAGGAAGCCAATCTGCGAAACGCGAAAACGCAGCTCGACCGCGTGCGGCAACTGACAGATGCTGGGGTAGTGGCCAAGCAGGAGTTGGACAACGCGCAGGCAGCTTACGACGCCGCCGTGGCCCAGCTTAAATCACTTTCCGAGCAGGTCAGCCAGCAACAGGTGGAGTTGCGTTACTACCGGGTGTCCGCGCCGATGTCGGGCATCGTCGGCGACATTCCCGTTCGCGAGGGCGACCGCGTGGCCGTCACCACTCTGCTCACTACCGTCGATGAACCCGGAGCGCTGGAAGCGTACATCTATATTCCCGCGGAACGCGGGCGCGATGTCAAATCCGGATTGCCGGTGCATTTACTGGACGAATCCGGCAAACCCTTCAGCGACGCGCGCATTAATTTTGTTTCTCCGCAGGTGGACACCGACACGCAAACGGTCCTGGCCAAGGCCGCTATCGAAAACGCCAAGGGCGCGTTGCGCGTTTCGCAACAGCTGCGCGCGCAGGTGATCTGGAGCAAGCACCAGGGGCCGGTGGTGCCGGTGCTCTCCGTGTTGCGCATCAACGGCCGCTTCTTCGCGTTCGTAGCCGACAAAGATGCTGGCAAAACGGTGGCGCGCCAAAAAGGTTTGAAAGTGGGAGACACCGTCGGCAACGACTACGTCGTACTCGAGGGCCTGAAAGCCGGCGATCACCTGATTGTTTCCGGCACACAATTTTTGCAGGACGGCATGCCCGTGGCGGAAACGATTCAAAACGCCGACGCGGCGCCCGCTACAGATAATCCCTCCACGGGGGCCGCGCGCTAACAGCGCCCCCAACCATGACTCTTTGCATTGACATCACCCTGAAGGCGGACGCTACCCTTGTTTGTTGATTTCTTCATTCAACGTCCGGTTTTCTCCACCGTTTGCGCCCTGATGATTATTCTGGGCGGCGCGATTTCCATTCCTTCCCTGCCCATTGCGCAGTTTCCGGATCTCGCTCCGCCGCAAGTGGTCGTGAGCAGCGGCTATGTCGGCGCAAACGCGCAAACGGTGGAGTCCGCCGTGACCATCCCGTTGGAACAGGCCATCAACGGCGTGCAGGGCAT